>NZ_PIQX01000007.1 GCF_003049085.1 Campylobacter concisus | reverse complement strand
TCTAAGCTACAGTGTAAAAGATCACTTAATTTAAAAGCAGGGACTTATGGAAATTTTATAAAATCAAGAGAGAAAAACGAAACAAGACAAGTAAATTCTCTCTGATTTTATGGAAGTATCATACAAAATTTAAAAGGCGGACTAAGCCGCCTCTTTTTTAGTGAGTTAAGAAATACTCTTGAATTTTAGTTTTGTCGCTTGTTTTTGTAAGAGCAAGCATCAAAAGCACTCTAGCTTTTTGAGCGTTTAGATTGTCGCATGTTAAAAAGCCGTATTTTGCGTCATCGACTTCGCCGTTCATAGTTGTCTCGCCGCTTCCCACGCGTGAGTCACGAACTACCACTACGCCAGCTTTTGAAGCCTCACCAAGAGCCTCTAGCACGCTAAAGTAAGGGTTGCCGTTGCCAAGACCAGCGCTAACTATGCCTTTTGCGCCGTTTTTAACAGCCACATTTACAAAGTCAGGGTTGTCATTTGCGTGAGAGTAGATGATATCGACTCTTGGAAGCTCTTTTACGCCAGTTAGGTCAAAAGCTGAGCTTGCTGTGTGTTTTCTGATCGGATTCATATAGTATTTTACGTTGCCATAAAAGACTGTACCGATTTTGCCGCTGTTTGGTGATTTAAATGTATCAACGCCTGTTGTGTTAGTTTTTGTCACCTCACGAGCCGCGTGAATTTCATCATTCATAACAACTACAACGCCCTTGCCTACGCTATCTTTGCTGATAGCTACATTTACAGCGTTAAATAAATTTAGTGGGCCATCAGCACTTAGTGAGCCGCTATTTCTCATCGCACCTACAAGCACAACTGGCTTGTCGCTTTTAACGACTAAATTTAGAAAGTAAGCTGTCTCCTCCATAGTGTCTGTGCCGTGAGTAACGACGATACCATCGGCTTTGCCGCTGTTTAGAAGCTCATTTATTCTATTTGCAAGCTTAAGCCAAACTTCGTTGTTCATATCTTGTGAGCCGATATTTGAAATTTGCTCGCCTTTTATGGTAGCGATCTTGTTGATATCTGGCACGGCTGCGATAAGTTTATCAACCGTAACAGTTCCAGAAGTATAGCTAGAATCAAGCGAGCCTGAGCCGCTTCCTGCTATCGTTCCACCAGTAGCTAGGATGTAGATGGTTGGCTTAGCAACCGCTAAAGTAGCACCTAAAATCATGAGTAACACCGCCTTAAAGATTAAACGCATTTTAGCTCCTTTGCATTAAAATTTGCTAGAGCATTATAACGTCCTTTATTTAAAAAAATTATTAATTTTCAAAATTTATATTTATTTAAAAAATTCTTATCAAAAGCATATAAATTCCAGTTGAAACGACTATGCTAAGAAGGGCATTTTTAAATTTCAAATGCACCAAAACAGCCGTAAAAACCGCCACTATCTCGCTTAAGCCGTATGGAAACTCGCTAAATTTCGTATCTTTTAGCCCGTAGCAGACCAAAACGACCATTATCATCATACCCATATGCTTCTCGATAGCGTCCAAATAAGGATTTGACTTATAGTTTCTTAACGCATAAAACGGCGTCGCCCTCGTTATAAAAGTAGCCAAGGAGCTTAAAAGCACCGCCACAAAAAGCACCATCTCACTTGAGCTTACACTTATCAAATTTTATCCTTAAACAAAAGCAAAAATACAAAACAAAGCGCCATTGAGCCAACAAGCACAAATTTAGCTGGAAAGAGACTCACTCCAAGCACGCCAAAAAAGACCGCCGCAAAGAGCACGCGGTAATTTTTATCATTTTTAAACATCTCAATGACGACTACTATAAAAAGCGAGGTCAAACTAAACTCAAGTCCCCTTGTATCGGTCTTTATAAAATCGCCAAGTATCGCACCAAGTAGCGTTCCAGCCGCCCAGTATGACCAAGATAAAAGATTTAGCCAGGTAAAGACAAAACTTCGATCACTTGCATCTTTTAGCCCCAAATTTTTAAATATCGCAAAGGTCTCATCTGTTAGCAAAGCGATGTTTAAGAGCTTAAATTTGATCCCGCTATACTCTTTTAAAAGTGAAATCCCATAAAAAGTGTGACGCAAATTTACAAGATAGCTCACGATAAAGACCTCAACGTAGCTCGTGCCAACACTAAAGAGCGAGAGCATCATAAACTGCGCTGCTCCGCCGTATCCAAGCATGCTAAGCGCCATGGCGATAAATGCACTCACTCCCATGCTCTTTGCCAGCATGCCAAAGGCGACACCAAGCGGAAAAAAGCCCATAAAGATAGGAATGGATAGTTTAAAAACGTAGTTAAATGTCAAATTTTTACCTTCATAAGAAGCCGAAATATTAGCAAAAATTTAAAAATAAGAGTAAAAATAGAGTTAAATTTTATAAAATGATAGAAAATTTTTGGAGTTAAAAAAATGAAAAAGGTAATTCTAATTTTATTTTGTGTTCTTTTTTCTTGGAGTAAAAATTTTGATACCACTAAGCTTGAAAGTGAATGTTCTTTAAATAACGTAGAAAGCTGCACCGATCTTATCTATATCTACTTTAATAAAAATGAGCGCGATAAAATGGCAGCTATGGCAAACAAGGCCTGTGAGCTAGGCAATCCACATAGCTGTCTATTTTTAGGAAATACATATCTACAAAAAGACACCCTAGCACAAGAAAAAGAAGAAGGGCTTAGGCTTTATAATAAGGCTTGCGAACTAAAAAATGCATTTGCTTGCTACGCTCTTGCGCTTATCTACGAAACCGGAGATGCTGGTATGCCAAAAGATAAAAATAGAGCAAAAAACTACTATAAAAAAGCCTGCGAGCTTGATTTGGATGAAGCTTGCAGTAGCTTAAAAATTTCTCAGTAACTTTCATTCTTGCTCCTAAAAGCAGAAATTTTAGACGAGATGTGCCAAATTTTAATTTAGCCCAAATTAATGAGTCTATTTTATCGAGTCCTTGCCTTTTGATGTTTTATTTAAAAAGCAAAATACCTCAAGCGTAAAAGAAAGTAGTATAAGCCCAACGATAGCTAGAGTCGCGTTCATACTACCTACCTTTTAAGCCCATTTACTATTTCAAGCATCGAATCACTCGTAGTTATCGCCTTTGAGTTTGCCTCGTATGCGCGCTGACCAGTGATAAGATCGGTCATCTCTTCAACCAACTGAACGTTACTCATCTCGACAAATCCTTGTCTGATCGTACCAAGTCCGTCAAGTCCTGCCACGCCTACCACCACATTACCGCTAGCGCTTGTTTCCAGGTAGTTGTTATCACCCATTGAGTGAAGGCCAGCTGGGTTTATGAAATTTGCTAGCTCAATCTGACCTATCTGAGCCATCTCTCTCTCACCTGCTTGGAGTACTGATACGGTGCCATCTGTGCCGATAGAAATTTGCGTCGCATTCGCAGGTACGGTAATCTGAGGGATTAGCTGATAGCCATCGCTATTTACAATAGTACCATTTGCGTCAAGTTTAAAAGCACCATTTCTAGTATAAGCCGTAGTGCCGTCAGGAAGTTGAATTTGAAAAAAGCCGTTGCCAGCTATGACCATATCTAGGTTGTTGCTAGTCTCTTTAAAATATCCCTGAGAGAAAATTTTATTTATCGCTGTTGGGCGCACGCCAAGACCCACTTCGATACCCGTTGGACTTGTAGTGGTCTGACTTGTAGCCGTACCTGCATACTCCATGACTTGATACATAAGATCAGCAAATTCAGCCCTATTTTTCTTGTATCCATAAGTATTTACATTTGCGATGTTGTGTGAGGTTACGTCTATCTGCGTCTGCTGAGCTATCATACCAGTGGCCGCTGTGTAAAGTGATCTCATCATAGTTTTATCCTTTTATTAAGCTTTTAGGGCTAGTTTTTGAACAGCATCTTGGTTAAGATCGTTCATGTGGCTTGTCATAACCTTTTGATACATATCAACTAGGCGTTGGGTTTCTATTAGACCGACCATTTCTAAAACTGGGTTTACGTTTGACATCTGGGCATATCCTTGCATCACGCTGTCAGCCTCGTCAAGTTCCGTGATGTCGTCAAAATTTCTACTCTCAAAGAGATTATCTCCGACCTTTTTAAGATCTCTTATCTCTCTTGGCTGAGCGATAAAAAATTTAGAAAATTGATTGTTATTTGAGTATAAATTTCCATTTTTATCAACAGTTAGCACCTCGCCTTGTGGCACTTGGATACCTCTTTGACCATGGTTTTGTGCCTCGTAGCCACTTGGCAGCACCTTATAGCCCTCTTTTGTGACGATATAGCCGTCGCCGTCAAGGCTAAAAGAGCCATTTTTGCTAAGTTTTACGCCATTTGGAGTATCGACTAAGAAAAAAGCGTCATCTCTTTTTATCGCAAAGTCAAGTGTGTTTGAGCTGTATTTAAAGCCACCGGCACTAAAGTCGGTGTACTCTTCACTTACTTGTGGTACGCGATCAAGCGTTCTATTTAAAAATTTTGCTCCATCTTTTGTGTGATTTTTAAGTGGAAGCTCATCTTGTGTCTCTTTAAAAATTCTCGCAAAGTCACCGATAACTACGTCATTTCGCTTGTAGCCGATCGTATTTACATTTGCAAGGTTATTTGAGATCACATTTAGTCTGTTAAACTGCGTTACCATGCCAGCAGTAGCTTGATAATAACCATTTTGCATAAAATTTCCTAATCAAAATTTGATTTTTATAGCTACTAAGCAATCATCGTTCCAACTTTGTTTTTTATACACATTTACAAAATTTGGGTATAATCCACTTTCTTTTAAACAATACTTAAATCACAATTAGACGATTCGAAAGGAAATTTATGAGCGCCGCAAAAGACTCTTTTTCTCAGATAGAAGAGCTTTTCGCTGAAAATGCAAAAGGCTTTTTGACATACGAAAAATTAGTAAAATTATTAGACAAAGCTCCGACTGCTACGATAGTAAAAAAGATAGAACAACTAGCAAAAACAAATAAAGTCCAGCTCATCACATCTGCTGAGGCCGCAAAGCTTAGAAATTTAGCTGATGCTAAAAAACGCCAAGAAAATGCTCAAAAGAGCGATCAAGATATTGACGAAGATCTCGATCTTTCAGGCGAAAGTGACCTTTTAGAGTGGTCAAGATCTGATAGTCCTGTCAGGATGTATCTAAGAGAGATGGGTCAGATCGCGCTTCTTACAAAAGATGAAGAGGTGGAGATCAGCAAAAGGATCGAGCTTGGCGAAGATATCATTATCGATGCATTTTGTTCGGTGCCATTTTTGATCGATTTTATACTTGACTATAAAGAGCCGCTCATCAATAGAGAACGCCGTGTAAAAGAGCTTTTTAAGAGCTTTGAAGACGAGAGTGAAAACGAAGAGAATGAAGATAGCGAAGACGATATAGACGAGGAAGATGAGGACAACGAAGAGAATGAAACTCCTAAAAAATCAGCCAAAAACGATAAACGTGCTGAAAAAGTTATAGAGAGTTTCAAGGCTCTTGAAAAGGCAAAAAAAGAGTGGCTAAAGACTGCAAATAAACAAGATAAAGTAGAAAGCGATGACACGGCCTCAAAGATGACGCTTGCATTTAAAAAGAAAATTTTAAAAGAGAAGCTAATGGATCTTGGCCCAACAAGTAAGCTAATCAGTGAGATCGTAAAATCAATGGAGACAGCACTAAAAAGCGACGATGAATTTGACAGAGAGCTAAAACGCTTGGAGTATCGCTTACCGATGTTTAGCGACGAGCTTAAGAAAAATCACAAAAGCATACTAAAAGATATCATCAAGCTTAGTAAAGAAGAGATCGCAGCTCGTGTACCAGAAGCTACGATGGTCTCAACTTATGTCGAGATCAAAAAACTATTTACTACAAAAGAGGCGAGCAAGCAAGGCTTTGATCTTGAGCCAACAAGGCTAAAAGAAATTTTAGAGCAGATCAAACGTGGAAAGAAAATTTCTGACGAGGCAAAAGCCAGAATGGCTAAGTCAAATCTCCGTCTAGTTGTAAGTATCGCAAAACGCTATACAAACAGGGGCTTGCCGTTTTTAGATCTCATCCAAGAGGGCAACATCGGCCTTATGAAAGCGGTTGATAAATTTGAATACAGAAAAGGTTATAAATTTTCAACCTACGCCACATGGTGGATCCGCCAGGCTATTTCGCGTGCGATCGCCGATCAAGCAAGGACGATTAGGATACCTATCCACATGATAGAGACGATAAATCGTATCAACAAAATAAACCGCAAATACCTCCAAGAAGAGGGAAAAGAGCCTGATGTAAGCATTATTGCAAAAGAGGTTGGGCTAAGCGTTGATAAGGTAAAGCAAGTTATCAAGATCACAAAAGAGCCGATCAGTCTTGAAGCTCCTATCGCAAACGAAGAGGACGGAAAATTTGGAGATTTTGTCGAGGATAAAAGTTCACTTTCTCCAATTGAGCAAATTTTAAAAAGTGATCTCAGAGAGCAAATCGATGACGTGCTTTCGCAGCTAAATGAGCGCGAGAAAGCTGTCATCTCAATGAGATTTGGCTTGCTTGAGGATGAGAGCGACCGCACACTTGAAGAGATAGGCAAGGCGCTAAACGTCACTCGTGAACGCGTCCGCCAGATAGAAAGCTCAGCTATCAAAAAACTAAAACACCCAAAAGTTGGTAGAAAACTTAAAAACTACATTGAGGGCTAAAAGCCCTTTTCTTTTGGATATTTTCCTTAAGACTTTCTTTTTAGCTTTATAAAATTTAAAATTTTTTTAGTAACAAATTTCACTAACAATCTACATTGATTTTATTATTGAAAGGCTGGATTCAGCCCTCATTTAGCCATTAGATCGGCCTAAAAATAAAAATACAAAGAACCTAATATTTTTTTAAAGAATAAAATTAGATAAAAAGTATTTTACCGGTGCAAGACCGGTAAAAATTTATTCAGCTAGAAGTTTATCTAGTTTTGCAGCTAAACTCGTAGTATCGTGAGCTTTAGCTAAGCTCGTGGCATGTAGCTTTAAATTTGCTTGTAAATTTTCTTCCAAGCTCTTTGCGATATCGCTGCTATCAAGGTTCTCTACACTATTAGCATTTGCCACGCTTCTTGCGGCTAGAGCATTTATACCTCTAAATACAGCATTTTGTGTTGATCCGATCTCTGAGCGAAGTGAATTTATATTTTTTAAAATTTCACCTGTATTTGAGCCGTCATCTTTTACATTTAAAAGAGCATTTGTGCCCAAATTTATATTTTTTGTACTCTCACCTGTAAAAAATCCAAGCTCAGCATCAAATACATTTTTGCCGTTAAATTTAGCTTCTTTTACGCTATCATTCATAGCATTTCTTAGTGCGTTGATTTCGCCCTTTATGCCTTTTTGTTCATTTGCTGAGAGAGTAGGATTTGTAAGCTTACTTGAAAGCTCGCCTATTCTATCTGTGCTTTTACTTAAATTTAAAAGCGTTGAATCAGCGATTTGAAGCATGCCGATCATATCGTTTGCATTTGCCAAACCTTCGTTCAAGACATTTGTTTGCGAAAGCAAACTCTCTGCGATTTGCAAATTTGCACCTGAAGCTTTGATCTCGCTGTTTGCAGAGATAGCATTTAGTGCTTTCTTTTCGCTATTTTTTGCTTGATCTAAATAATAGTTTCCTGAAGCCTGGTTTACAGTATAAGTTCCTAACTTCATAACAACTCCTTTTTAATAATTCGCTATGAATTCTACTATAAATTCTATAAAAAGTTGCAAAATCTCTATAAAATCCATTTTTTACTCTTCTAGCCTCACTGCGACTGATTTTTTATGAGCAGTTAGTCCTTCAGCTTCAGCTAGCTGCATGCATGATTTGCCAAGATGCATGATACCTTTTCTACTCACCGAAATGATCGAGCTTCGCTTCATGAAATTTTCAACTCCAAGCGGCGAGTAAAATCTCGCACTTCCGCCAGTTGGCAATGTGTGATTTGGTCCAGCGATATAATCTCCCATCGCTTCAGGCGTAAAGTGTCCAAAAAATATAGCGCCCGCATGAGTCACATCATCGATATAGCTCAAAGCATCGTTTGTAGCGATCTCTAGGTGCTCAACAGCAAGCTCATTCATGAGAGTAAAACACTCTTTTAAATCTTTTGCCACTATTATTGCAGCTTTATTTCTTATGCTTGCACTTGCGATTGGTTCACGTTTTAGTGTCTTTAGCTCATCTTCGATGTGTCTTTGTACTGCCCTTGCGAAAGCTTCTACTGGCGTTATCAAAAAGGTACTTGCTATCTCGTCATGCTCGGCTTGAGAGAGCATATCGATAGCTATATGTCGAGGATCGGCACTATCATCAGCGATGACGCCTATCTCGCTTGGACCTGCGATCATATCGATATTTACGTCACCATAAACTAGCTTTTTAGCAGTCGCTACGTAGATGTTGCCAGGCCCTGTGATGACATCTACTTTTGGCACCGTTTCAGTTCCGTATGCCATCGCTGCGATCGCACTTGCGCCGCCTATTTTAAAGGCTGTCTTTATACCACAAAGGTGCATTGCCGCAAGAAGCAAGGTATTTACCTTGCCATTTGGCGCTGGAGTGCACACTACAATCTCTTTTACGCCAGCTACGATCGCTGGGATCGCATTCATAAGAAGCGAGCTAGGATATGCCGCCTTACCACCTGGGATATAAAGGCCAGCACGGTCAACCGCTGTGTATTTTGCACCTAGCAAGATATCATGCTCATCTTTATATGTCCAGTCATTTGGCTTTGTTCGCTCATGATAGCTTTTTATCCTATCGTGAGCTAAATTTAAAGCTACTCTCAAAGCATTATCTAGCGAATTATAGGCGGCCTCCATCTCTTTAACGTCGATTATTATGTCGCTTTTACTTGTAACGTTAAATTTATCAAATTTAGCTATCTGTGCAAAAAGTGCACTATCGCCATCTTTTCTTATCTCATCTATTATTCCAGCAACCACCGGCATTACAGCACTCATGTCATTATCACTTCGTTTAACAAGCTGTAAAAATTTACTCTCAAAATCAGCGTCACTACTATGAAAAAATTTCATTTATGCTCCTTTAATTTTAATTTTCTCTCGTATCTTTGTCTTTGTGTAATGTTACCTAAAATTCCGCCCTGGTGGATATATAAAATTTCAGCTCCAAGCCTATCTAAATTTGTAAAAAGAGTGATAAAGCCAACAGGGTCATACACTAGGTCAAATTCCACGCCGCTTTTGCAAACCTCTAGCCAAATTTCATAAAGCTCTGGGTATAAATTCCCAAAATGATACTTCTTTGGGGGATTTAAAATTTGCACCTTGCTATTTTTGTCTAGCTCATAAATTTGCTTTTTTAGATAGTCGCTGTCTCCCACGCAAGGAGTTGTAAAAACCCTAAGATCGGTATGCTTTGCCAGATAGCATGCACTAGTGCCTGTGCCAGATGGCAAAAATATATCAGGCCTTATGCCGCTTTTTTTGCTCCACTCATTTATCTCATTTGTCTGCGTGATAAAGCCAAGCTCAGCCTCACTTTGTGCCACGCCCTCGTTTATAAAAAGTGCATTTTGGCTTCTAGCTAGATCTTTAGCAAATTTCTCACGCTCATCTTTTATAAAAATTTCCATACCATTTTCAAGTGCAAATTTGAAATTTCCAACCGGATCTTGCTTTAAATTTGAGCTTAGATGAGAGACGACGTAGTAAAATTTAAGCCCCTTTAGCTTGGCAAAAAGACTTAGGCTATACATCGCATTTGACTGGCTTGAGCCGTGAGATACGATGGCTTTGATGCCGCTAAGATCGGCCTTAAAAAAATATTCTAGCTTTCTTGCTTTGTTGCCGTTAAACTCGCCTAACAGATCGTCCCTTAAAAGCCAAAATTCTCGTCCTCTTAAGCAAATTTTATCAATCACCCTTAAACTCCAAAAATTTCTCTATCTCGTTGATAGCCTCTTTATTTGAGAGTGAAAATTTGATCTCTATGCGTCTTGAAGCATCCTTGTCCTCGGCTCCGTCTTTAAAAACTAGCTCATTATAGCTTCGTCCGCTTGCAACAAGCAGCTTTCTAAGGCGAGTATCGCCATCAAATGAGTTTATAAACTCCATCACCGCGTATGCTCTTTTTTGCGAAAGCTCTAAGTTATAAATATAGTTTCCATCGCTATCTGTAAAGCCTTCGATTATGATTTGATCAATATTTGACGCGATATCCTTATCATTTAAAAGTACGTCGAAATATTTACTAAGCGTGGCCTTTAACTCCTCTTTGACCTCTTCTTTTAAGACTGCACTACCTTTATCAAAAAGTACTGAGGAGCTAAGCTTTAGCGCGCCTGAGTTTGGATCGATCTCGATGCTAGATCCCAGCCTATCCTTTAGGGCTGAGATCACTTTTACTCTGATACCGGTTAAATTTTTTACCCTGTCACGAGTGACGTTTAGATCCCTTAAAAGCTCGTCATATCTAGCCTCTCTTTGGCTTACTTGCTCGAGCAAAAATGCGATCTTGGCTAAATTTTTCTCACTGCTTTCGTTTGCGTCGCTAAGCGCTCTATCTTTTGATGAAATTTCATCATTTAGCACGATCATCTTTTGATTTAGATCAAAAATGCTGGCATTTAGCTCTTTTATGCTCGCATTTGCGTCCTTGTTTTGCTCTATAAGCTGGGCCAGTTTTTCTTTTAGGGCATCTATTTGGATGACAAAAATTTCATTTGATTTTTTTAAATTTATGTTTTCGTCGCTTATCTTTGAAAGCTCGCTTTTTAGGGCGTCATTTAGCTCTTCGAGGGTGAAATTCTTGCCCTGAGCGTCTTTTAAATTTGCTAGTGCTGTGATGATGGCTTGCTCTTTATTTTCAAGAGTGTTTTGAGTTAGGACGTATTTTACGACGACAGCGCCGATTAGCAGCATAAAAACAAAGAGCAGACCAGCCATCAAGTCCGCGTACGAAACCCAAAAGCTCGATTGATCTTGGTTATTTTTGTCTATTTTCATTGCACTAGATTTTCGATTTTTTCTATTACAGAATTTGCTTCTTTATCGATCTCGTCTATGTTCTTCTTAAGCTCAGCGATAAGGCTCTCGCGCTCTTTTTCACGCTCCAAGCTCCTGCCCTCTTGCTCATACGCTGCCTTAAATATTGTCGCACTCTCCACGAGTGAGGTTCTAAATGCCTTTAATGCCTCGTTTTGCTCTTTCATCAAAGAGAGAGAAAATTCTTTTAAAATGGCATCAAAACTCTTGATAGTCTGCTCAAATTTAAGCTGGCTCTCTTTTGTGGCATTTAAATTTCTACTAAAAATTTCGCCAAGCTTTGCATGCTCGGTTAAAATTTTAACCTCCATATCTTTAAAGGCATTAGAAAACGCGCCAACTGCCTTTAATATATCAGAGTGGATTTTTACAAATTCATCTTGTTTTAGTCCAGATTCATTTAGCATTTTTAAACTTGCACTAAGTTCTGCCTTGCTTTGATTGATGATATTTTTTTCAACCTCACAAAGCTCTTTTAGGCTATTAAATTTCTCATTTGTCTGCTCGCTTAGCTCTTTTACAAATTTATCATCAAGCACCATTTTAAAGGCGTCGTGACTATCTTTAAAGTAGCCCACACTTGCTTTCATGAAATTTGCATTTAGCTCATTTTCCTGCCAGAAAAACTCACGGCTTAGCTCTTTTTGCTCGCTGTAAAATCTCTCAAATTTACTAATGCCGATCTTTTCAAAAAACATCCACCAAAGCGCTAAAAATATGCCGTAAATCGATACATAAAACGCCGTAGCCACGCCGTTTAGTAGTATAGCGATCTCTTTTTCAAGTCCGTTTGCAGTGCTTGAGCTAAAGCTTGGCATGGAGATAGCGATACTGATAAATGTGCCCAAAATTCCAAGCATAGGAAAGACTGCTTGGCCGATGTTTGCTAGGTTGTCATTTCTAAAATTTCTTGTATAGCTCTCGAAAAAATCTTCAAATTTAGCGTTTGCCTTTTTGACGCCTGAAATTTCAAAGAGATGAGCGATGATAAATTCTTTTAGCCTTATCTTGTACTCTTTAGCATTTGCTAAGAAATTTGAGTAAGCTACCAAGGCGCTGTGGCGTGAAAATATAAAAGCTACAAAGAGTATAACGCCCATCATCACGATGGTGTGAAGCTTCATCTGAAAATTTATAACACCAAGATACGCTAGTATCGCCAAGATGTAGATAGCTAAAGGGATAAAGATAACTTTAAAAAAGACAAAGAAAGAGTGAGCTTGGCGCTCTTTTGGCACGCTTAGCTCACTAAAATCATTTTGATTTTGCATAGGATTAGTTCCTATTTAGGCAGTTTAAGTCGCTAAAAGCAGTCTGAAGACGCTTAACCATGCTCTCCTCGCCACTTCTTAGCCATTTCCTTGGGTCGTAGTATTTTTTATTTGGCTTATCTTCGCCCTCTGGGTTGCCGATCTGACCTTGCAAGTATGCTCTATTTTTGGCCTCATACTCGCGCACGCCATCCCAGAAAGCCCACTGAGTATCGGTGTCAATGTTCATCTTGATAACGCCGTAGCTAACAGCATTTTTAATATCTTTTAGCTCGCTGCCACTACCACCATGAAATACAAAATTTACTGGCTTGTCGCTTTTTGTGTTAAATTTCTTAGCAACATAGGCTTGTGAGTTTTTAAGAATTTCTGGTCTTAGCACGACATTGCCTGGTTTATAGACACCATGAACGTTGCCAAAACTAGCCGCGATGCTAAATTTATCGCTTATCTTGCTTAGTCTTTCATAAGCAAGCGCGACGTCCTCTGGCTGGGTGTAAAGAAGTGCGTTATCAACGCTTGTGTTATCTACGCCATCTTCTTCGCCACCAGTGACGCCAAGCTCGATCTCTAGGCTGATGCCAAGCTCGCTAAGCTCTTTTAGATACTTCTCGCATGTGCTTAAATTTTCGTTGATATTCTCTTCGCTAAGATCAAGCATGTGAGAGCTAAAAAGTGGCACTCCGTGAGTTTTTTTATACTCATGGCTTGCTTTTACTAGCTCATCTATCCAAGGCAAAAGCTTTCTAGCAGCGTGGTCAGTGTGTAAAATGACTGGCACGCCGTAAGCCTTAGCAAGCAGATGAACATGCTTTGCGCCAGCGATCGCACCAAGAACGGCTGCATTTTCGCAGGCTTTACCAGCGTAAAAACCTGCACCGCCATTACTAAACTGAACGATAACAGGCGAGTTAGCAACCTTTGCCGCTTCTAAAACAGCATTTACTGAGTCGCTGCCTACGACATTTACAGCAGGTATTGCAAAACCTTGCTCTTTGGCATAAGCATAAAGTTTTGTTACATCATCTCCGCTTAAAACACTAGGTTTTACGATATCTAAAACGCCCATTTTATCCTCCAAATTTTATTTGTATTCTATCTTTGCTTTTTGGCGTAGAGCTTCACTTTTTTGTCTAACAGCAGCTTGAAATTTCTCCATTTTTACAGCTTGCTCGATCTCTGGTTTTGCTTGTTCAAAGCTTACAGTGCCAGCAGCTTTGCCATCTTCTTTTAAGATAACGTGGTAACCAAACTGAGTTTTAACTGGCTTAGTTGAAACTGTGCCATTAGCCATTGAAAATGCTGCGTCTGCAAAAGGTTTTACCATTTGGCTTTGACCAAACCAGCCAAGCTCGCCGCCGTGTGCTGCTGAGCCTTTGTCGATTGATTTTTGGCTTGCTAGCTCTGCAAATTTCTTAGTTAGAGCCTCGCCTTTTAAATTTTTAAGTTGAGCGATGATGTCATTTGCTGTCTTTTCATCTTCAACTAAGATATGTCTTGCTCTTGCTTGAGCTGGTTGGTTCATGCTAGCTTTGTTTTTGTTGTAAAAATCTCTTAAATCGCTATCGCTTACCTTTATACCGTCAAATAGTTTTCTCATATAAAGCTCAACTGCGATGCCTTCTTGTGCAGCTTTTACAGCCTTGATGTAATCAACATCTTTTTCAATGCCTGTCGCTTTTGCGTCTTTTAAAAGAAGTTTTCTATTGATTAGATCGTCGATTATACGTTTTTTCTCATTTGGTTGAAGCTTGCTAGCGTCAAAACCTGGCATAGCCGCTGATAAAAGTGCTGAGATATCGCTATCGTTTATAGCATCTCCATCAACTGTTGCAACTACTGCTGCGTTTAGAGTGACAGCTGCAGCTAAACTTAAAACTGCTGGAAACAAAAATTTTTTCATATAAATCCTTTAAAAAATTGATTTTATGGGCAAGATTATATCAAATAATGCGGTAACTTTTCGTTTAACTTGCAATTTTAGGTAAAATAGCCAAATGAGAACAAAAAAAGATATTTTAGAGATAAAAAGAAGACTTTTGGACGAATTTAAAGATGCCAAAAGCGAGCTTAAATTTAGAAATTTATATGAACTTCTTGTCTGCGTCATGCTCTCAGCTCAGTGCACAGACAAAAGGGTAAATTTGATCACACCTGCCCTATTTGAGGCATATAAAGATGTTTTTGAGCTAGCTAGCGCAAATTTAGCCAGTCTAAAACTCATGATAAACTCGTGCAGCTTTTTTAATAACAAAGCGGTAAATTTAATCAAAATGGCAAACAGCGTGGTTGAGCTCTATAATGGAGAAATTCCGCTTGATGAAGAGAAGCTAAAAGCGCTTGCTGGAGTTGGACAAAAGACCGCTCATGTCGTACTTTTAGAAGCTACAAATGCAAATGTTATGGCTGTTGATACGCATGTTTTTAGAGTGGCGCACAGACTTGATCTTAGCCATGCAAAAACACCAGAAGCTACTGAAGCTGATCTTAGCCACGCCTTTAAAACAGATCTTGGTAAGCTTCATCAAGCCATGGTGCTCTTTGGACGTTACACCTGTAAAGCCAAAAAACCGCTTTGCCATGAGTGTATCTTAAATGATCTTTGTAACAGCAAGGACAAGATTATTTAATCTTCTCAAGCTTTGCTAGAAAATTTTTAGCATCTATAAAACCGATAGTTCTAAGAAATTTTAGTTCATCGCCACCATTAAATAGCAAGAGTGCAGGCGGATCAATAAGCCCAAAATTTCTTAGCATCTCATCATTTTGTGATCCACCATTTGTTACATCAATACGAATAAGTGCAAAATTTGTCAAAGCATCTATAACATCACTATCTTTAAAAGTGATCTTTTCTATCTCTTTGCAGCTTACACACCAATCAGCATAAAAATCTACTAAAACGGGTTTGGTTGAGTTTTTTATTACCTCATTTAGTTCATCTAAATTTTTAACGGAATTAAATTTTAACGCACTATCACTTTTTGCCAAATTTAGTCCAGAAAGCGGAGAAAAAGCCTCCTTTGAGCCCAAAAATGAACCAACTATTAGCATAACTGAATATATAAAAACTAGGATAAAAAACGCTTTTTTAAACTTAGTCCAGCTTTGCTCTGCTACTTCAAATGCCCCAAAATAAACTGCCATAAAAACGCCTATAATGCCATATCCTAATAGCTCAAAAAATTCTCCTAGCACACGCGCAAGGATCCAAACCGCCATGATGAGCATTAAAAAACCAAAGAATTTTTTCACTTCATCCATCCAGCTACCAGGTTTTGGCAAGAGCTTTCCAGAGCTTAGCCCAATAATAAGCAGTGGCACGCCCATGCCAAGCCCCATGACAAAAAGCATAATGCCACCATAAAAGATATTTCCACTTTGGGCAATATAAAGAAGCGCACCAGCTAATGGTGCTGCAACGCAAGGTGATACGATGAGAGCTGAAGCAAAACCCATAATAAAAATTCCAACATAGCCTGAACTATTTTGCGATTTTTTACTTATCAAATTTTCAAATTTTGCTGGCAATTTTATATCATAAAATCCAAACATGCTAAAGCTTAAAATGACAAAAATGGCCGCAAAAGTACCAAGTACATAGATGTTTTGCAAAGCTCCTGCGATACCAAAGCCAAGTAGGCTAGCTGCCACTCCAGCTAGTGCATAAGCTAGGCTCATCGCGACAACATAGATAAATGATAGTAAAAAGCCTTTTTTTGCATTTAAATTAGCACCTTTTGAGACGATTATGCTTGAAAGTATCGGTATCATCGGAAAGACGCAAGGTGTAAGTGAAAGCAAGAGACCATAACCAAAAAAAGTAAGAAGTGAGATAAAGAAATTTTTATCTCCAAGCCCATTTGCGATATCTTGCTCGCTAGAAAATTCTTCAGCAAAGCTGTCGGTATCGCTTTTTTGCTCTTTTTTAAAAGTGGCGATGCTAAATTTTCCAGCTTGGTCAGTTATCTCATAAATTCTGCTTTGCGGGCGGTAGCAAATGCCGTTTTTAGCACAGCCTTGATAGTTAATGTCAAGTATCGCTTTGCCATTTGAAAGATTTTCTTTTACTAAATTTAATGGGATAAAAATCGAAAAATCTTTTGGATAAATTTCGTATTCTCCCGTATTTTCACTACTTGGCAAATTTAATAGCTCATTTATCTTTTTGCCAGCTAGCTTAATCTCAAAACTCTCCTTATAAAGATAGATATTTTCACCAAAGTTAAACTTCACTTCAACATTTTGACTATCAATGCTTGGAGTTAAAACAAAGGCTTTGCTAACATCTAAAACCTCGGCAAAAAGTGAGCCTACAAATAAAATAATCGAAAAAAGAAATTTTAAAAACATACTAATCCTTGCTAAATTAAAAAAGATGATTTTAGTCTAAATTCTTAAATTTATTCTATTTTATTGTAAAATCGTGAAAATATGTGAAATTTTAAAGGAGCAAAGATGTCAAAAGACAAAAAACACCAAAAAAGCGAGAAACTTGGCTATGAGGAAGAGCTTAGACTACTTCAAATTGAACTTTTAAAATTTCAAAATTACGTAAAAGAAAAAGGCCTTAGAGTACTCATGCTAATGGAAGGGCGCGACGCAGCTGGTAAAGGCGGAACAATAAAACGCCTAACTGAGCATCTAAATCCAAGAGGTTGCCGTATAGTAGCGCTTGCTAAGCCAAGTGATGTCGAAAAAACACAGTGGTATTTTCAAAGATATGTGACTCATCTACCAAGTGCCGGAGAGATAGTGATCTTTGATAGAAGCTGGTACAATAGAGCTGGTGTTGAGCCAGTGATGGGCTTTTGCACGCAAGAAGAGCATAAGGAATTTTTACGTGAAGTGCCAAAATTTGAAGAGATGATCATAAACTCTGGCATAATTTTTTTTAAAATTTATCTTTCAATCACAAAAGATGAGCAGAAAAAACGCTTCAAAGAGAGGCAAAATGATCCGTTAAAGCAGTTTAAAATTTCACCCGTTGATCAAAAAGCACAAGAACTTTGGGATCAATACTCTATCGCTAAATATTCGATGCTTCTTGCCTCTCACAATAGCATTTCACCATGGGTCATTGTCTCAAGCGATAACAAAAAAGAAGCTAGGCTAAATGTCTTTAAATTTATCCTAAGTCACGTTGAATATCCAAAAAAGATAAATGACTACTTGGAATTTGACAAAAACGTCGTAAGAGATGGAAGTGAAGAGATAAAGCGCATAGAAGAAGGGCTAAATAAAGATAAGTTAAAGAGTATCGATTAGAACACTTTTAACTTCTAGCTGGCGATTTGCTTAGATTTGTTAGCTAAATTTTTAAGCCCACCACATTACTTTTGCTAAAATGACCATTATTAGGCAAAGTACTAGAGCTATTAAATGTGAAAATTTACCAAATGGATCAGGCTTTTTTAAAATAACGACATTAAAAACAGAGATAAAAGTTACAAGGCACATTATGAGTAAGACAAAAATTTTTATAAGCAGTAGCTTTTGAAAGTTGCTTTGCCACCAGCCAAGCTCGCCTCCAAAATAGTCTTTTGCCATATAAGTGCCACTTATTAAAAGCAATAAAAATGCCGTGCCAAAAACCTTTGCGCTGCCTTTTGTGTAGGCCTTTTTAACTATTTCAAGGGTTTTAGCATCAACCGTTTTTTTAGCAAATGGATATATGCAAACATCGAAAAATACGTATCCTATAAATACAATGGCACAAATTAAATGAGTAATCAAAAAAAATAAGTACATTTTTAGCCTTTTTGTTTGGCATTATATAAATTTTAACTATTTAAACTGCTTATTTTGAATCAATTTTAAGAATTTATGAAGATAATTTTATAAAAGAGCAAGGCAAGCGCCCTGCTCTAGGAGTTCTACTCGACTTCAGCGTCTATAACGTCGTCGTCTTTTTTATTATTTCCGCCGTTTGCTCCAGCGTTTTCATCTTTTTTATACATAGCTTCTGCAAGTTTGTGGCTAGCTTTGCTTAGAGCTTCTACTTTAGCATCGATTTGCTCTTTTGAAGAGTTTTCATCTTTTAAGACCTCTTTTAGATCATTTAACGCAGCTTCGATGTTACTTCTATCTTCAGCTGGAACTTTCTCGCCAAGCTCGCTCATGCTCTTTTCAGTTTGATGAACTAGTGCGTCAGCTTGGTTTCTAGCTTCAACTGCGTCTTTGCGCTTTTTGTCCTCTTCTTTATGAAGCTCGGCGTCTTTTACCATGCTACTTATCTCATCTTCGCTTAAGCCGCTTGATCCAGAGATAGTGATGTTTTGGGCTTTGCCAGTCGCTTTATCTTTTGCTGAAACGGTTAAAATTCCGTTTGCGTCAATGTCAAATTCAACTTCGATTTGAGGTACACCTCTTGGAGCTGCTGGGATGCCTTCGAGGTTGAAATTTCCAAGTGATTTATTATCCCTTGCAAACTCACGCTCGCCTTGTAAAACCATGATAGTAACGGCACTTTGGTTATCTTCAGCGGTTGAGAAGACTTGACTTTTCTTAGTTGGTATGGTTGTGCCTTTTTCGATGATCTTGGTCATTACGCCGCCAAGTGTTTCGATACCAAGACTAAGTGGAGTAACGTCAAGAAGTAGTACATCTTTAACGTCGCCTTTTATGACCGCACCTTGGATCGCAGCACCGATAGCCACGACTTCATCTGGATTTACGCTCTTATTTAGCTCTTTGCCAAATGCCTTTTTAACCTCTTCTTGAACAAGTGGCACACGAGTTGAACCACCGACCATTACGACCTCTTTGATGTCGCTCTTGCTTAGACCTGCATCTTTGATGACTTCATTTATCTTAGTGATAGTCTCGCCCACAAGTGAGTCGATCATGCCTTCAAATTTAGCGCGAGTTAGCTTTTTGACAAGGTGTTTTGGACCAGTCGCATCAGCTGTGATAAATGGTAAATTTATCTCAGTCTCTTGAGCTGAGCTTAGCTCTTTTTTAGCATTTTCAGCTGCTTCTTTCAAGCGTTGAAGTGCCATGATATCGCCTTTTAGATCGATACCAGTTTCGTTTTTAAACTCACTTACCAACCAGTCGATGATCTTGTTATCAAAGTCATCGCCACCTAAGAATGCATTACCGCCAGTTGCCAAAACTTCAACGATGTTATCGCCAGTTTCAAGCACTGTAACGTCGAATGTACCGCCACCTAGGTCATAAACTAAAATTTTCTCAGCCTCTTTTTTATCAAGACCATAAGCAAGCGCCGCAGCTGTTGGCTCGTTGATGATACGAAGCACATTTAGTCCTGCGATAGTTCCAGCCTCTTTTGTAGCCTTTCTTTGGCTATCGTTAAAGTACGCAGGCACAGTGATGACCGCGTCTGTTACCTTTTCGCCAAGATATGCTTCAGCGTCTTCTTTTAGCTTGATAAGAATTTTTGCTGAAATTTCTTGCGGAGTATAGACTTTACCAGCGATCTCAACCGCGCAAGCGCCGTTTCTATCTACGACGTGATATGGCAAGCGAGCCTTTGCCTCTTCAGCATTTTTTTCATTGCTCATCAAACCCATGATGCGTTTGATAGAATATATCGTTTTTTCAGGGTTTGTAACTGCTTGACGTTTTGCGACGTCACCTACTAGAATTTCACCTTTGTCTGTAAAAGCAACAACAGATGGAGTTGTGTTTTTGCCCTCTTTATTTGGGATAACCTTGCTCTCGCCGCGCTCAAAAACGCTCACACAAGAGTTTGTTGTACCTAAGTCTATACCTATAACTTTTGACATATTTTTCCTTTATTAGATTTATTTTTTAAATTTAGTTTGCCACACTGACCATAGCTGGGCGCAAAACCCTACCATTTATCATATAGCCTTTTTGTAAAGCTTGCACGATCTGACCGCTTTGCTTCTCCTCACTATCGACCCTTAAAACGGCATTATGCACATTTGGATCAAACTCGGCATCAGTTGCGATCTCGCTCACGCCATGCTTTTCAAAACATTTCTTGAACTGATTTATCGTTATCAAAATGCCCTCTTTGATCTTTTTAGCAAATTCATCATCCTCTGGATCAAAATTTGCAGCGATCTCGAGCGCATCGATGACTGGTAGCAAGTCCCTTGCAAATTTCTCATTTGCATAGCTTGCAACGTCTGCTTTCTCTTTTTCATAACGCTTTTTGATATTTTCAAACTCAGCATTTGCTCTGTAATATTTATCAGTGATCTCGCCAAGCTCTTTTTCGAGCTTCTCCACTTTTGAGATATCGCCAAGTGCATCTAAATTTACACTATCGCTAGCTGCCTCTTGCACAGGCTCAACCTCAGGTAGATTTTGCTCTTTTACCTCTTCGCTCACGCGGCCTCCTTTATTAGATTTATAAATTTCACATAATCAGTATAAACACTGCCAGCACAGATCATCTGCGCCTCGCTACCAAGGTAGTTTGCTTTAAATTTAAGCCCCATGTAATTTTCATCAAACATAGGAGAAAATGTAAGCTTTTCGTCCATCTGCAAGCTAAAACTTGGGTCAAAAACCATCTTAAAGTGTCTATCCTTAAACATATCAAAGGCTAAAATTTCATTTTCTTGGAAGTAAATTTTAGTCCTTTTAAGCTCTCTTATCTTGTTTTTTAGTTCGCTTAAGCCAACTTGAGAACAGATAAGCTCAAGCTTGTCTAAGCTAACTCCGATAAGGTTGTTTAAAAATTTATACATCCTAGCATCAAATTTAATGGCGATCTCATCGCCACTAAAATTTAAAACCAGATATCTATCATTTAAATTTAAAATTTCTAGCAACTCCTTATCGATCGTACCAAAAATCATACAATAAAGCTCAAACTCATCACAGAGCATCTTTAGGCTTCTTGGGTCATTTATCTCTAAATTTATGTCGCTCTCAGTAAAAATTTCACTCCAATATCTTCTCATCGCAGCGATAGTTGGGATCCTGCCGCCACTTATGTGAAGCTTTGTGATCTCGCCCTCATCTGAAAGCTTTTTAAAATAAACACGTATCGTCGATGCTGGTATCGCCATGCTCATACGAGAGCCAAGCTCGTTTGAACCAATAGGCGCATTGTCCTGCAAATAGGCTTCAATGATAGAATTTAGTATCAAATCGCGTTTATTTGTTTTACTCACTTTTAGCACTCTTTCTTTTTAATTGCTAAGCGGATTATACAACTTTAGTTTATCAATGTCAAGTATTTAAGTTAAAATAATTTATTTATATATCTTTAGTCTATATAACTAAGCTTTTTTAATATTAATTGCATAAGCCTTTCCGAAAATAAAATTATAATAAACAAGTAAATAAACTTAAAAGTCTTTTATATTGCTTCTACTTTTTAATATTTCTATACGTTATTACGTATTGATATAATGTTTTATAGTATAATATATAATATTTTTTAATTTATTTATACGTATTACTATTATTTATATATTATTTTATGTATATTTAATAAAATAATCCGTATAATACTTTAATGATTGAAACAAGTGATATATTTAATTTGCTTCACAATGCAGTTGAGGCAAAAAATATCGGTAAGAAAATTTCACAAGCAAAAATGGCAGAGGAACTTGGCGTGCCTATGAGGACATATCAAGATTGGAGGCTTGGCAACTCAAAGCCACAAGCTGCTGCTGCAGTTTGTAAGCTACTATGTGAGCTTGACGATGATGAAATATTATTTGTTATCAATAAGATGAGAAAGTTGTTAGGAAAATAGATGGAAAATTTGACACAAAAAGAGAGAATAGACCTTGAAAGAGTGTTTGCAGCTATCTGCACTAAGAAAGAGCCTAAATTTTTAGGTTTTTATAAAGACTTTTACTCGAGTGCAATTTTAAAATTTTACGTTGTTAAAGACAGAATTAAAAAAATAAAAATCAAGAAAAATTAGTTTTATATTGTTTGAGCAAAAACACTTTTTGGTACTTTTAAAGGTTAATAATTTAGATAAATTCTCCTTAAATATTGACGTTATTTAAAGAGAATTTACCGACTTATTTTTTACCAAATTTAGCTAGAGCTCTTTGGTAGTCCTCTTCGCTATCGATGCCGATACTTTGACTTTCAACCTCTAGCATCGCTATCTTTTTGCCATTTTCTAGGGTACGGAGCTGCTCGAGCTTTTCGGTATTTTCAAGGCTTGAAGTAGCAAGAGCGCAAAACTCTTTTAAGCTTTTTACACTGTATCCGTAAATGCCAAGGTGCGCTTTGTAGCTTTTACACTCGCTTCTGTTAAATGGTATCCTTGATCTTGAAAAGTAAAGTGCATATCCCTCAAAATCAGTCACTACCTTAACTAAATTTTTATCATCCGCAAACTCATCATCCATCTTTTTATAGCAAGAAAACATAAAAGCTTTTTCCCTATTTTGCTCGCAAAATGCCCTAAATTTAGCGATATTTTCAGGCTCGATAAATGGCTCATCAGCCTGAACATTTATGATGATCTCGCTCTCATTTAGCCCCAAAATTTGCGCTGCTTCGTTTATCCTATCAGTCCCGCTTTGATGATCTTTGCTAGTTAGCACCGCTTTTATACCGTGAGCTTTGGCAATATCCAGCACACTTTGCTCATCCACAGCAACCACCACATCATCCACGCCACTTACTCTAAGAGCCGTTGCCACAAACATTGGCACGCCATTTATCTCTTTTAAAATTTTATTACTAAACCTTGTTGAAGCAAGGCGAGCTGGGATGATTATCATCGCTCGATCCATTCTAGGACGCACTTTTCTATCTCGTCCTCTTTTATGATGTTTTTGTGTAAAATTTTCGCGCTAAATAGCGAATTAATTGAGCTTGGCACGCTGTCATTTAAGATTTTAGCGGTCTTTGCCAGCGCATCTTTCTCATCTTTTGTATCTTTGATCTGGCACGCTTTGATCATGCTTGGCGTAAATTTCACCCAGTGCGCGGTCGATGTGATGACGTTTATGCGGCTAGCATCCACCATCTTAAAGCAAGTAGCTGTATGCGGATCGATCGCATAGCCGCCCCTTGCGAGCTTTGCGATGTATGCCTCACACTCTTTATCGTCGCACCAGCTAGCCTCAAAGTCCTCTTTTAGCGCTTCAAGCTCTTGCTTACTAAGCTTATAAAATTTATTTTTAGCTAGGCTTTGCATGAGTTCATTGGTTCTAACGCTACCAAATTTATCAAATAGCAAGCGCTCGACGTTTGAGCTGATCAAAATGTCCATGGCTGGGCTTATCGTCTTAACCAGCTTTTTATCTCTTAGGTCGTAAACGCCAGTGGTGAAAAACTGCGTCAAGATGTTGTTTGCATTTGAGGAGATCTTGATCTTACCGATCTTTGCGCCCATTTTTTTAGCGTAATATGCCCCAAGTGCGTTGCCAAAATTTCCACTTGGCACGATGATGTCAAAGCTCTCATTTACCTTAAGCGCCTTTTGCTTTAGTAAATTTGCATAAGCGTAGGCGTGGTATATGATCTGAAAGAGAATTCTGCCAAAATTTACCGAGTTTGCCGCACTTAGTTTAAGGCGCTTTTTCTTAAGCTCAGCCTTAAATTTATCATTTGCAAGCAGCGTTTTAAGTGCTCTTTGGGCGTCGTCAAAGTCGCCTTTTATGCCAAAAACCTTTAAATTTTCACCCTGCATGGTCTGCATCTGAAGCTTTTGAACCTCGCTCGTGCCGCCATCTGGATAGAGGCAAACGACCTTGATATTTTCGTCATTTGCAAAAGTCTGAAGTGTCGCAGGTCCAGTGTCACCGCTAGTTGCGCACATGATAAGGTATCTTTCGCCTCTTTCATTTGCTAGCTGGCTAAGCAGCGAGCCAAAAGGCTGAAGCGCCATATCCTTAAATGCCCTAGTTGGGCCGTGATATAGCTCGTTTACGTATAAATTTTTATCTATTTTTTTAAAAATGACTGGGTGCTTTGGATCGTCAAAACTCGCGTATCTCTTAACCGCCTTTTTGAAAAACGCCTCTGGCACATCAAATTTAAATAGTGATATGATATAAAGTGCGAGTTTCTCGTAGCTTAATTGTGAGAGCTCTTGCCACTTTGATTTTGTTATTTTTGGAAGCTTTTTTGGCGCGTAAAGTCCGCCGTGAGCAGAGCTTGGGCTAAGCATAGCTGTGCTTAAATTTACATTTTTTATCTTTTCATCTTTCACGCTTCTAGTTGGTGTTAGTCTCATTTTTTACCTTTTTTGGTTGATTTTTTTATCCATTTTTTATATTTTTTAAAGACCTCTTTTGGCTTTAAGGATAGAATTTCTGGGATTTCGTAGCTGTGGTGCTTTCTTATAAATTTAGCTACTTTTTTAAATTTAACGTCCGTTTTTATGAGTAAAATTTGCTCTTTTTCATCGCAAAGCTCCTTTTGCCAAAGATAAATGCTTTTTGCGCTGAAGCCACTTACACAAGCTGCAAGGCTCTTTTTTACGAGCTTCTTGCTTAGTTTCTTTGCTTCTTTTTTCTTTGCGACTGAGGTGATTAAAATTCTCATTTTGATCTAAATTTTCCTTTAAGAAAGTGGCTCATTATAACAAAGTGGGCTTAAATTTGTCGCTCTAAAACCTTTTTAAACTCTTCACTTAGCGTAACTTCAAGCGTTATAAGCGATACTCTCAGCCCAAAGTCCTTTGCCTTTACATAGTCCTTTTGCGTCATCAAAAGCGAGGCTGCATCATATCTTTTTAAAATCTCTTCTAACTCATCTTTTGAAAAATCATAATGATCAGGAAAAAAGACGCGAGCTATGCACTCATCAAAAAATGGCTTGAGGCGCTCTGGGTTTGCTATGGCAGTAACTAGAACCATTTTTTCGCTTTTACTTAAAATTTCACTCTTTCTAAAATGAGTTTGCCCTTCAATTGCTATAAAATCAGCAAATTTATAAAAGTTAAACGGATACCTATAAGCTCCGCTTGGTAGGCAAAATTTTAGCTTTGGCTCTGGATTTGGACGCACTAATATGTCAAATTTAGCTATGTCAAATTTAGAAAACCCATCATCCATCAAAACATACTTCGCGCCATGCTTTTTGGCGTACTTTATGGCTACTTTTCTATCTTCGCTTACTATTACATTTGCGTTTTTAAGGCTTGTAGCGTATATCATCGCCTCGTCGCCGCTTGCTGCTACGTCAAGCAAAATTTCGCCATTTCGAGCGACAACTTGCATGCCTTTGCTTTTTCTTTTATAGCCTCTAAGAACGATAAAAGCGCCCTCGTAATTTTTAGCAATTGCCACGCAAAGTGGAGTCTTCCCGCTTCCTCCAAGTGTCAAATTTCCCACGCTTATTATCTTTATGCCAAAGTCTATTTTTCTAGCAGTAAATTTCTTAAGCACAACAATAAGAAAATAGATAAAACTTAGTGGCAAAAGTAAAAATGCTAGTAAAATTTGAAAGAAATTTGGGCGAAAGAAGTAATCGTTCACCCAAGCATGCAAGAAAATATTTAATTTCTTAAACACGAGTTTTAGAAATTTCTTTTACTTTGCTGCAGATGTATTGCACCTCTTCATCACTCAGACTATGATAAATAGGCAATGACAACACTTGCTGATAATTTTTTAAAGCATTTGGAAAATCATTTACTTTAAGCGAGTATTTGTTTTTATAATAACTTAGTAAATGTATCGGTATGTAGTGCAATGATGTGTGAATGCCATGCTCCAAAAGCTCTCTAGCAAAGCCATCACGATTTTTATTTATCTTAATAATATACTGAGTATAAATGTGCTCGCGTTTTTTGACAGGGATTGTTATATTGTGGCACTCACCAAGCTCTTTATCATAAATTTTTGCGATCTCTTGCCTTCTTTGTATGAGCTTGTCTGTTCTTTCTAGCTGCGCAATAGAAAATGCTGCATTTATCGAGTTTATATCATACTTTAAGCCAATATCTACGACATCATAAATATAACTCAAGCTACCGAATTTATCAATGCCATTTACAAGGGCATAGTTGCGAAGTAGTTTTGCTCTTTTATAAATTTCCTCATCATTTGTCGTAAAAAATCCAACCGTTGATATAGGATTTTGTACACGCGAATGTGTTTGAAAGCACGATAAAAAGGAGTCTGAGCCAACTTTTTTGCCATTGTATGTTAGTCCCATACCGCGATTTGCATCATCTAAAATTTTTACACCGTATTTCTCACAAACCGCCGTTATCTCGTCCATCCTGGCACTTTGACCTGCGATATGAGAGATAAAAGCACATTTTAATTTTTTATGATTTTGCTCTTTTAGCACTTTCTCAAGGGCGTCTGGGCAGATGTTAAAATCTTCTTCATCAACATCCACAAAAATAGGTTCAGCATCAAAATGTCTAACAGCTTGTGCAATGCTAGGAAAGGCATTTATGGAGCAAATGACCTTATCTCCGCGTTTAGTGTCAAGCGCGCTTAGTGCCAAGTGATGTGCAGCTGCAATATTATTTGTGGTAACTACAAATTTTGCACCAAAATACTCTTTTAACTTCTCTTCAAATCTAGCAACGATATTAGTAGTATTTTCAGAGTGCAAAGCCTCCTCAATAAGCTCACTTTCACGCTCAGTGATAGTTGGTCTATAAAACGGAATCTCTCTCATCTTTAATCCTTTAAATTTTCACTATCAACGGCATTTGTCGTTTAAACCTGTTTGAAACAACTCTATTTTCTATATCCGATACTGCTTTTAATCCGAACTTTTTGATGACTTGCTCCTTGTTATTTTCTAAATTTTCTAAAATCTCATCAATGACAGCATAACTGTAACCTATGTCGCCTTCGTCACTTTGTCCATCCCACAAATCAGCCGAAGGTGCTTTGTCAATAAAATTTTTATCAACCCCAAGATGTTTTGCAAATTCAAAAATTTCACTTTTGTAAAGCTCTCCGATAGGATTTATCGCACATGCTAAATCCCCAAATATCGTACCGTATCCAAGCATAAGCTCACTTTTGTTGCTTGTTCCGATAACTAGAGCGTTTATACTAGATGAATAATCATAAAGCAAGCTCATTCTAACTCTAGCTGCTAAATTCCCTTTTCTTAAATTGCTTAAATTTACATCTATCGTTTCGTAAAAGGCATTTAAAATACCCTCTATGGATAAAACCTTATATTTTATGTTTAGTTTTTCGCATAAATTTAAGGCATCGTCCATATTTTGTCTGTTTGATGATGCTGTTGGCATGATGAGTGCATGAGTTTCATTTGGTTTTGCTCTTGCACACAAAGTCGCTACTACAGCAGAATCAATACCTCCACTAACACCCAACAACAAATTTTTATCTTTAGTTTTATCTTTTAAGCTAAAAACTAAAGATTCTTCGATCTTTTGATACTCCTTCATTCTTCCTTTGCCTAGATTTGCTTCCTTTTGCAAAAATTATACTAAGTAAATTTAAAATTTTTCTTTAAGTTTAAGTAAAATGATGTAAAATTTTAAGAAATAATAAATTTAAGGTAAAAAATGAGAGTAATACACAAAAGTTTTGGAGATTTTGGCACTAATTGTTACATCGTTACAAAAGATAACTCATCTTTAGTGATAGATCCAGGAGATGGGGCAAAAGAATGGGCTTTACAAAATGCTAAAAATTTAAAAGCCATCCTTTGCACTCATGGGCATTTTGATCATATTTTTGATGCTGGTAAATTAAAAGATGAGCTAGAAATTCCAGTTTATATTAATAAATTTGATGCTTTCATGTGTGAGAGTGATATTTTCGGTTATATGAAAAGTACTTTTACTCCAGATGTTTTAGTTGATAATGATGAAAATTTTAACATTGATGATTTTTGCATCAGATTTCATCATTTTCCAGGACATACACCAGGCTGCTCGATGATAGAGATAGATGACACGATGTTTAGTGGAGATTTTTTATTTAAAGGAAGCATAGGACGCTGGGATTTTCCTTTTTCAGATAAAAATAAAATGTTAGAAAGTCTAGGAAAATGTAAAAATTTAAAAGGTAACTTCACACTTTATCCAGGGCACGGAGAAGGCAGTACACTAGAGGCCGAGCAAAATAATATTGATTATTGGATAGATATAGTAAAAAATAGCTAAAAATTTCGGTGGTATTAATTTCAAATTTCAAGCTTCTAGAATACACTTAATCACTATTTAAAAATTTATATTTTTTATAAAACTAAGAACTAATCAAAAAAGATAGAGAAATTTTGTATGGGGTCTATTTTAAATTTTGAAAAGGTCCGAGCGAAAGCTCGCTCGGATAAATGTTTTTAGAAGCTATATTTTGCTTCAAATCTGATACGATCTTGTTTAAAGCTTGCACCATCTTTTTTGTCTTTAGCAGCTGCATACCATGTTAAGAATGTAAGCTTTTTGCTGTATTTGTAACTAGCTTCTGTATACCACTCACTTCTTTTTGCTCTCTCTTTATTAAGTGTATAGCTATAGCCTTTACCTTGAGTATATCCAGCACCAAAGCCAAATTTATCTATGTCATATCCAGCATTAACAAACCAGTAGTCGTTATTGCCTTTGATATTGTTGTAATATTGTTTTCCGCCGCCACCCATTACACTATTTAGTAGCTTAGTTGGGTTGATTAACTGTCCGCTTGCGTCAATTGAAGTAAATGACCACTTATTATTATCTTTATTTTTAGCATCAAAGTCTAAATAACCAGCGTTAAGCTTAGCACCAAATAGTTTTGTACCAGCTTGAACTGCCCAGAAATTTGCATCAGCTACATCTTTGTGATCTGAGTCGTTATGGACAAATTGACCTTTTAGGTTTAGATTTACATCATCGGTTACATTAAAGCTAACACCAGCTTCAGCACCATAAAGTGTTGCTATCTCTTGAAGATTTGCAATAGCTGCTTTAAAAGATACTGGATCATAACTGCCAGCTGCACCTAAATAGTAAAGATTGCCAGCAGAACCATTAAATTTATCATTTTCAGTACCATTTACTATTCTATTAAGTAATGGACCATCTATTTCAGTACCGTCGCTTTGTAGTGCATCATAAGCTGCAGCTGTTAAAGTAAGACCAGGTACATCAGTACTTACTACTTTTAGACCAGTACCTGCTATATCACCATCATCATAGAAAGTTTTGATAAGTTGCTTGCCAGCTGTAATAGTAGTATTAGCTACTTTATAGCCTAAGTACATCTCATAAACGCCAAAAGTGTCGGTTGTATTTGTTTTATCTGTACCTTTTAGGTTTTTGTTGCCAGAATCATCTGTTTGATCATATCTTAAAGTTAAAACACCAAAGAAGTTATCGTCGATAGCAGCCTTAAATGATGTTTGCATTCTAAATGCGTAACCAGCAACATCATTTGTCCTATCTTTTGTGTCCGGATTTACTTTGTAATGATCATTTGTATAACGATATCTAGCATATCCTGAAAGATCTACGTTTTTTATAGCTTCTTCAAGTGGAGTTGCACTTGCAACGCTTGAAAATGCACCTAAAGCAACCAAAGCAGCTAAGCTAACTTTTGTAATTTTCATCTAAATCTCCTTTTGATAAAAAGTTTTGAAAGGATATTATCATAGAAAATTAATTTTATTGCTTAATTTTCCTTAAAATTTTAAAAAATGTTACCAATTATTTACCAAAATAGGATAATGAGATAAAGATTGTCTTTTTAAAATTTCGTTTTATTTGGGATTAAAAATCAAAAATTTTTACTTACTTTTAGCTATTAGCCTTAGCTTCTTCTCGCTCTTTTTTCTGCCTTATAGCAGCTTCTTTTTGGATATTTTTTTGTTGAGCCAAGAAGATATGCTCTTCAAGTGTGACAAGTTGAAATACTCCTTCAAAAATTTTTATATCTTTAACATATCCAAGCACTTTCACTTCTCTTTTTCTACTCTCTTCAAATCTTGCTTGCGCGTCAAATTCCACCACGTCACCAAGCTTTAGTGGCCCAAAGAAATTTATCCTAGCCCCGATACTAACGCAAAATTCTTCATTAATGGCTAAAAGCGCGGCATGATTTGCGCCCATAAAAATAAACCCACTATGAATAAGCCCCTCAGTATCGCATACCATATCATCCGTAGTAAAAAATCTAGTCTTTGCGTGATTTTTTTCAAGTAAAAATGCCGTTCCACTAAAATTTAGCTTTGTAAGTGGAGCGGTTTTGATCTCATTTCTTAATGGATTTTCATCTTCTGGTAAGATTATTTGCGATTCATCTTTTGTATCATAGATATTTTCTTCTGCCATTTTTATCCTTAAATTTTAACTCTAACATATGCTCTTTTTGGCGCTGGGTAGCCCTCGATGGTCTTTGTATTGTCATTTGGGTCTAAGAAATTTCCAAGACTCTCACCATCTATCCACTGCGTTTTTCGCTGCTCATTTAGATCAGTGGCCTTTGTTTCAAGTAGGGTAAAATCCCTAAATTTAGCCCTCTCGCACCAGTTTTGAAGTGCCGAGAGTGTCGGTACAAAGTAGATATTTGGAATTTTTGAGTATCTATCCTTTGGATTTAGCGCAAAATCGCCATCCATATCAATATACATGGTATCTAAAAATAGCTCGCCGCCTGGATTTAGCGCAGTTTTTAGCTCTTTTAGCATCTTGATAGGATCGCTTCTGTGGTATATCACGCCAAGGCAAAAAATGGTGTCAAATTTCGCTGCGTATTCTGGCAAGCTCTCTACTCCAAGAAGCTCGTAAGCGATATTTGAGCGGATAAATTTATTTAAAAAAGCAAACTGCAAATATGTATGCACGCTAGGATCAAAGCCAGTTATGCTTTTTGGACCGTACTCAAGCATCTTAAACATATAATATCCATTGTTGCAACCAACATCAGCCACGCACTTGCCAGCTAAATTTAGATGTGGCGCTAGGATATTAAATTTAATAAAACTTTGCCACTCGCTATCTATATATATATCATCAAGTAAAAATGGCCCTTTTCGCCAAGGCTTTAGGCTAAGAGCGAGGTTGTAAATTTCATCTTTTTTGGTTTGGTCTAAATTTTTAAATTTGACATTTACGCTATCACTCAAGCTAAATTCGCAATCAAAATTTGCTAAATTTTCTATCTTATTAAAAATTTGCTTTTGCTGCTCATTAAATTTACTAAGATTCACGCTATTTCCAGTCGACGATGTTGTGTGGGCACTCTTTTTGGTAGGTGCCAGTCGCGTCATAATACTCTTTACAGTCATTATAATATTGAGTCGAAACTCCACGCTCATTCATGTAAAGACAACCGTTGCAAAATAACGCTATAAAGCCCAAAAATATAATCTTTTTCATGTGGCAGATTTTATCATAAATAAAATTTTTATGCTAGAATAGCAGGCAGTTTTAGAGCCAAGTTTGGCTAAGATTAAGCAAAAAGGCATTTTATGCAAAGAAGAGATTTTTTTAAATTCAGTAGTTTTTTAGGTGCAGCAAGTCTGCTTCCAAGTGTCACTCTAGCTAGCGACGAGCCAGCAAACCCAGTGGTTAGAAATTTCGACGTAAATTTCAAACACCAGCTGCTTGAAAAGGGTAAAAGCTCAAGAATTTGGCTACCGCTCCCACTAAGCACCACTTATCAGCAACTAACCCAAGACTACGTCATAAACACAACAGCTAAAAATGTTTATATCTCAGACACGCTAATACCAACAATGTATGGCGAATTTGAAGAAAACGAGCAAAGACCTATTTTAAATATCCAGTTTAAAATCCAAACAACAGAGCGCAATACCGACTTTAGCAAGGTAAATTTCGATCCAAACGAGAAGGTCGATCCTGCGATTTTGGAGTTTTTAAAACCAACTTCACACATCCCAACTGGCGGCGTCGTAAGAGCAAAAGCGCTAGAGATTATCGGCAATACCAAAGGCGATTTGGAGCGCGCAAAAGCGATATATACGTGGGTTGCAAACACTATGCAGCGTGATAATAGCATCCTTGGATGTGGTACAGGCGACGTTAAAGCGATACTAGAAAGTGGCAAACTAGTTGGCAAATGCACCGACATAAACTCAGTTTTTGTGGGGCTTTGCAGATCAGTTGGCATCCCAGCAAGAGAAATTTTTGGTATCAGAGTTGGTCAGTCTAGATTTTCAGATCAAATGGGTAGCGCAAAAGATGGCGTAGCTAAAATTTCAGGCGGACAGCACTGCAGGGCCGAATTTTACTTAAAAGGCTATGGTTGGATACCAGTTGACCCAGCAGATGTCACAAAGGTGAGACTTGGCGAGAAGCTAACAAATGATGACGCTAAGATCGTAGCTGTGAGAGATTACTGCTTTGGCAACTGGGAAATGTGCTGGATAGGCTTTAACTACGGCCGTGACTTTATCTTAAAGCCAACCCCAGAGCAAACTCCGCTAAACAACTTTGGTTATCCATACGCTGAAGTTGATGGCAACACACAAAACTACTATTCGCCAAAAGAATTTAGCTACGACTACGTTTCAACAGAGCTAAAATGAGAGCCTTTTGGCTGATACTAACATCCATAGGTAGTGCCATCGGCGCTACCTTGTGCTGTTTGCCAGCACTTCTTTTCTTGCTTTTTGGCACATCTTTTTCATTTCTATCTTGGACACAAAATTTATACGAGTACCGCGTCCCTTTAAGCGTCGTGGCGGTCATTTGCTTTGTGATCTCTGGCATTGCTTTATTTTACAAGCCAAAAAGCTGCAACTTAAGCTATAAAAAGAAAAAATGGATACTTATATATATACTTTTTGGAGTGATTTTACTTTTACTTCTTACATATCCAGAGCTTTTAGGAGAAATTTATGCGTAAAATTTTAGTTTTAGCCCTTCTTGCACTTAGTTGCTATGCTGATAAAAAGATAGAAATTTCAGTGCCTAGCATGCACTGTCCGCTTTGCACGGCGATTGTTAGAAAGGCTGCTCTTAGCGTTGAAGGCGTAAAAAAGGCAGATGTATCGCTAAAAGAGCGAAAAGCTGTCGTTATAGCAGATGATAAGCTCGATGAAAAAGAGCTTTTAAAAGCAGTCGATGCGACTGGCTATAAGGGCGAAATAAAATAAATTTACGGAGGCAATATGTCAAATAGTGAAATTTTAAAGAAATTTGAGACACTTGCTGCGATACCACACTGCAGTTATGAGACTGATAAGATGCGTGATTTTCTAGCTAGCTATGCAAAAGATAAGGGCTGTGAGGTCGTGGTCGATAGTTTTGGCAACGTTCATGCATTCAAAGGCAAGCCAAAAATTTGTTTGCAAAGCCACTACGATATGGTCTGCATGGGCGACGCGCCAAAGATCGAGATAGTTTATGGCGACGATGGCTATATGAGAGCTAAAAACTCATCTTTAGGTGCCGATAACGGCATAGGCGTGGCTATCATGATGCAGATGATAAGCGAATTTGATGATATAGAGTGCCTCTTTACAAACAACGAAGAAGTCGGCATGATCGGAGCCACTGGCTTTAGTGGCGATCTCAAAGCCGATAAGCTTTTAAATTTAGACAGCGAAGAAGACGATAGGGTCACTATCGGCTGTGCTGGCGGTGTAAATTTATTTGCTACTATTGCGCTTAATAGCAAAAAAACAAAAGAGAGCACGCTTTATGAAGTAAAAGTAAGTGGGCTTCCTGGCGGACACTCTGGCAACGAGATACATAAAAATATCCCAAATGCGATCAAGGTTTTGGCGGCATTTGTGACTAAAAATGGCTGCAGGCTTGTTAAATTTGAAGGTGGCGAGCGAAGTAACTCTATCCCAAGCGGCGCAACTGCACTAGTTTTAAGCGATAAAGAGCTAAAGAGCGAGTGTGAGAATTTAAGCGTGAAAAAGCTTGGCACTGGGGATGAAATTTTAGAAAACGGAGAGAAAATTTTAGCTCTTATCAACTCATTTTCACAAGGTGTAAGAGCCTACAACTGCGAGCTAGGCATACCTCAAGATAGCGTCAATCTCTCACTTGCAAAGATCAAGGATGATGGCACGCTTGAAGTTGAGTTTTTCGCAAGGTCAATGAGTAAAGACGGCCTAAATAGAATGGAATTTGAAATTTCAGAGCTTGCAAAAGCGGTTGGTTTTAGCGTCATTTCAAAAGATAGAAATCCAGCTTGGAAGCCAGTTAATGATAAATTTGCAAACGACATCTTAGAAGAGCTTAAAATTTATAAGCCAGAAGCAAGAATAACAGCCGTGCATGCTGGACTTGAATGTGGAGTGCTTTTGGAGAAAAAAGCAGGTCTTAGTGCATGTTCAATAGGACCAAACATCTACTCACCTCACTCTACAAGAGAGCACTGCGAAGTAGCTTCTGCACTTTTTATCGAAAAAGTCGTTCGCGGTATCGTTAAAAAATATAACTCATAAAAAAACTAAAATTTGCTAGAAATTTCTAGCAAATTTTGGATTTTGAAGATTTAGGATTTGCTCGCAAGCACGAGCAAATTTATATTATTTTCCAAACTCATAAACGATCTTGCCACTTTTTATCGTGGTAGTCGCTGCGCCTTTTAGTTTTTTACCAAAAAGCGGAGAATTTACCGATTTTGAGCGGTTTATCTTCTCATCATAAATGTACTCGATCTCAGGATCAATCACCGCAATATCAGCTAGCATGCCCTCAGCAAGCCTGCCCTTATCTTTTAAATTTAGCATCTTAGCTGCATTTGTAGAAGTTAGCTCCACCATGCGCTCTAAGCTTATAACGCCCTCATTTACGAGCTTAAGAGTGAGTGGCACAAGAGTTTGAAGTCCGATGATACCAAATGGCGCCTTGTCAAATTCCACTATCTTTTCGTCTGTGTGGTGTGGGGCATGATCGGTAGCGATAACATCTATAAGGCCGCTTTTTAGCGCCTCTCTTACCGCTTTTACGTCGCTTATCTCACGAAGTGGCGGCGACATTTTGAAATTTGTATCGTAGGCATTTTTCAAAATTTCATCGTCGCTAAAGCTAAAGTGATGTGGTGTGGCCTCACAAGTGATATTTATGCCCTCTTTTTTACCCATTTCGATGATCTTTAGCGAGTATTCCGAGCTTACGTGAGCGATGTGGATGTGTGCTTTGGTGAGCTTTGCAAGAAGCATGTCACGGCTAACTGCGATCTCCTCTTTCTCTCTCGCCATACCGCGAAGTCCAAGTATGGCTGAGACCTTGCCCTCGTGCATGACGCCCTGTCTGCAAAGCGAGCAGTCCTCTGAGTGGCTTATACAAAAGCTACCAAACATGCTTGAATACTCAAGTGCTGCTCTCATCACGCTTGAGCTAGCCACCGGTAGGCCATCATCACTAAATGCAACTGCTCCAGCCTCTATAAGATCGCCCATTTCGACGATCTCGTTGCCACCAAGCCCTTTGCTAATGGCTGCAATTGGCAAAAGATCGATCAGCCCGCAGTTTCTTGCCTTTTCTATCATCGCTCTTGTGATCGAGGCGTTGTCATTTACTGGGTTTGTGTTAGCCATGCAAAGGCAGGTAGTCACTCCCCCAGCTACGGCCGCCTGCGAGCCTGAGATGATGTCGTCTTTGTACTCTTGACCAGGATCGCGAAAGTGTACGTGCATGTCGATAAGTCCTGGCATTACAAGCTTATTTGTAGCGTCGATGACCTTATCGGCCTCAAATTTCTCACTTCCGATTTTGGCTATTTTACCGTTTTCTATTAGGATATTTGCCTTAAATTTCTCGTCGCTATTTACGATAGTGCCGTTAATTATTGCTATTTTCATCGTTAGCCCCTATTTTTTGCAAGCGTATTTAGTATCGCCATTCTTATAGCAACGCCATTTTCAACTTGATTTAGTATGACTGAGTGTGTGCCATCAGCCACGTCTGAGTTTAGCTCTACGCCCCTATTTATTGGCCCTGGGTGCAACACGATAGCGTCAGGCTTTGCTAGCTTTATCCTATTTTTATTTAGTCCAAAGAATTTCGAGTACTCTCTCGAGCTTGGAAATGCCACGTCCGCACCGCCACGCTCTAGTTGGATGCGAAGCATAATGATGACGTCGCTACCCTCGCAGGCTTCTTCCATATTTTTGCAAATTTTAGACTCAAATACCTCAGCGTCTTTTGGCATCATCATCTTTGGGGCAAAGAGCTTTAAATTTATGCCAAATTTCTTCATCGCCCAGATATCAGACCTTGCCACGCGGCTTCTTGCGATGTCGCCGATGATCGCCACATTTAGGTTTTTATCTAAAATTTTACCATGCTCTCTTAGCGTGAAAAGATCAAGCAAGGCTTGGCTTGGGTGCTCATTTGTACCGTCCCCTGCGTTTACGACGCTAGCCTCTGTCCTATCAGCTGCAAATTTCGCCGCCCCAGAGCTTGGATGACGAAGCACGATGATGTCAGTTCTCATAGCAGCCATGTTATTCATCGTGTCATTTAGGCTCTCGCCCTTTGTCACGCTAGAGCTTGATGAGCTGAAATTTATCGTATCAGCTCCAAGCCTCTTTGCTGCGATTTCAAAGGATGTCCTAGTTCTTGTCGAGTTTTCATAAAATGCGTTGATCGTGGTCTTTCCGCGAAGATAGTCATTTTTTTTCACTTGGCTTAAATTTAGCTCCTTAAACTCTTTCGCCGCCTCTAAAAAATACAAAATTTCTTCTTTGCTAAGCTCTCTAGTTCCTATCAAATCTTTATGTTTGTAGCCCATTTTAAGCCTCTTAAATTTATTTTGTCACAAAGTCGCAAGCTGGTTGGTAGCCGTTATCACAAGCTTTTTTAAATAAAGCCTTTGCTTTTTCTTCGTTCTTTGCTTCGTTTGCGTCTTTATCTTTTACAAGGCCATAAGCGATCATTTCGCCTAGTTTTTCGCACGCCATGCCCTCATTTTCGTCACACATTTTTGTAAAAATTTTCTCAGCCTGAACTCTATCTTTTGCTACGCCGTCTCCGTTAAATAGCATGATCGCATTCATCGTGCAAGCTTTCTTCTCGCCCTCTCCACAAGCCTTATTAAAATAAAGATAAGCTTCATTAAAATTTTTCTTTGCATAAAGCTCATTTGCCTTGTCTAAATTTTCATTTGCCATAGCATTTAACGCAAAAACCGCTGCCACTAAAACTAAAATTTTCTTCATTTTCTTTCCTTATTTAAATAATTTTGAATGATGTTTTTTCATATACTCAACTATCTCTATGACCTCGTCGCTACCGCTAGCGTCAGAATTTTCTAACGCATCATCGATGCACTCGACATAAAGATTTGCCGCCTCTTCAAGCTTGTCTTTTTTTACTCCAGCATAGTAGAACATCGCTTCAAGTACCATGCTAAGCTCATAGCTAAGCTCCTCTACGCTTACCTCTTCTTCTTTCATATATCCTCCTGTGTTTTTTTAGTTATTAGATCAACTATCTGCGCCTTGATCGGCTCATAGCTAAAGCCATCTTTGAAATTTGCAAACAGCCCGCCGCTAGCATTGACGTGTCCGCCGCCGCCAACTAGGTGTTTTGCCATGGCACTAACGTCTAGCTTGCCATTTGCACGAAAGCTTAGCGTTTTTTTATTTGTCACGTCGATAAAGAAGTCAAATTCAGGATTTGCCACTAAAAAGTCGTTGCCGATAACCGAAACGTTGCCGATATTGTAGGTTAAAATTCCTTTATGATCTTTATAGCTTATGCTAAATTTCTCTTTGTTTTCACTAAGTTTTTTTACGACGTAGTTTGAGATTAGATTGCTTAGCGTATCGTCTTTATCCTCTTTGAAAAATGACTTCTTAATGGCATGCACCTGCATATCAAGGCCGATATAGTCGTTTTTCTCGTTAAAAAATTTGCTCGCTTCTTTTAAGATATGATCCATATAGAGGTTGTTTTCAGCTTCAAACATCACCTTATTTATCTCTTTAGCGTTTGCCACAAGCCCCAAGCAGACCTTGCCCATCTCGAAATTTTTATCATCTTTTAGCCAGATATCCACGGCATTTACGACGTCACTAAAAATTTCAAGCTCTTTGTTTTTGCCAAAAATGCCCGCAAAAAAGTCGTAAGTAATCTTTGTAGCGCACCTTGAACTATCCAAAAAATACCATGAGTAAGTGCTCGCGCACTCAGCGCCGCTTTGGTGATGATCTAGCAAAAATAGCTTTATATTTTTACCATCTATCATCTCCTCAAAGCTCTCACACTGAGCTAGGCTTAAATTTAAATCAGTGATCAAGATGACGTTTTTATCATCGTTTGAGGCATCTATCTCAGATAGAATTTGAGTAAATTTATCATCTATCTCTCTGCCGTAGTTTGAGTTTAGAAATTTCACATCTTTGAAGTAAAAATTTGTTATGTATTGCGCGCCGTATCCGTCAAGATCGGTGTGTGAGAGGTGATAAATTTTCATCGTTTTCCTTTATAAATTTTCTATTTCTATGACGCCAACCGTTTCAAATGGCGTATTTGCCGAAATCTCAGCAAAGCTTAGCACCACGATGTCGATGGCAAAATTTGCGCAGATATTTGCTATAAATTTTCTTAGACTTGGCTCCACACAAAGCACCATTTCGCCGTGCTGACTCATCGGACGTTTCTCTTTTTCATGTCTTAGTGCCTGAACGATCGCTGAAGTTTGAGCCACATTTATCATAAGATGATACGCGCCGTCTTTATACTGCACCGCATCCATAAGCTTTTGCTGCGCAGCACTATCTAAAATGTAAAAATTTAGCTGACCTTTTTCATCAACATAAAGCGAGGTGATGACACGTGAGAGCGCTGCACGAACATGCTCGATGATCATATCTAGGTTTTTGCTAACCTCGGCGATGTCGCTAATTGATTCAAGTATGCTAAGCAGATCTTTGATCGGGATATTGTCTTTAAGCAGTGCTTTTAAAACCTTTTGGATCAAATTTATAGGTGCGATCCTTAGCGTATCCTCGACCACAACTGGGTAGTCGATCTTTAGTTTGTCTAATAAATTTTGCGTCTCTTGGCGAGTTAGAAGCTCGGCTGCGTTTTGCTTGATAAGCTCACTCATGTGCGTTGAGATGACGCTTGCAGGATCAACTATCGTGTAGCCGCTAAGTATGGCGTCCTCTTTGACGCTAGCATCGATCCAGAGTGCGTCTAGCCCAAAAGCTGGCTCTTTTGTCGGAATCCCCTCTATATCTTCGCTAACTAGGCCACTATCCATCGCTAGAAATTTATCCGCGTAAATTTCACCCTGACCGATCACGATACCTTTTAGCTTAAAGCGGTACTCATTTGGCGGTAGTTGAAGGTTGTCGCGGATCCTTATCTTTGGCATCAAAAAGCCAAGACTTGAAGCGATATTTCGCCTCATAGCACGAATCCTCTCAATGAGATCCACATCAGCTAGCTTTAACAAGCCATATCCTAGGTCAAGCTCTAAAATTTCAAGCTTTAAGATGTCATTTATCTTAGTCTCTTCTTCTCTTGCGATCTCTTCGTCGCTCTTCTTTGGCACCTTAGTAGTGGCACCACTAGCAGCTGCCCCTGCCCCACTTTGCGTAGCGGCTCCAGCTTTTTTAGAAGCTGTTTTGTCTTTTGAAGCAAGGCTTAAATTTAGCCCGCCATCTTTGGTCTGCTTGATGATGTAGCCAAGCCCCAAAAATAGCACTGCGATAAAGCCAAGAGAAAGAGTCGGAAGCCCTGGGACAAGAGCAAACATAAATAGTATGAAGCCCACTATCAACAAGGTTTTATAATCCCCTAAGAGCTGATTTAGCGTGCCTTCTGCAAAGTCCTCATCGTCCTTGCTAGCCCTTGTGATGATGATAGCAGTCGCTGTTGAAGTGATAAGTCCTGGGATCTGGCTCACAAGGCCATCACCGATAGTTAGGATCGTATAGTACTGAGCCGATGTCGCCATATCAAGGTCATGTTGAAACGAGCCGATAGCAAAGCCACCGATGATATTAATGATAGTGATGATGATGCCAGCGACGGCGTCACCTTTTATAAATTTAGACGAGCCATCCATCGCGCCGTAAAAATTTGCCTCACCAATGATGGCTTGGCGTCTTTCGCGCGCCGTTTTTTCATCTATTAAACCTGCGTTTAGATCCGCATCTATCGCCATTTGCTTACCAGGCATCGCATCAAGTGTAAAACGTGCTTGCACTTCACTTACACGGGTTGAACCTTTGGTTACGACCATAAAATTTATGAGCACCAGGATACAAAAGACAATGGTTCCGATGACAAAGTTGCCACCAACGACAAAATTTCCAAAGCTTGAGATGATCTCACTAACCGCTTCTGGACCGTTATGCCCTTCACTTAGGATCATACGTGTGGTTGCGATGTTTAGCGAGAGGCGAAAAAGCGTAACAATAAGGATCAGTGTCGGAAATGTACTAAGATCGGTTGGTTTTGGCACATAAATCGAAATTAAGATTATAAGCACAGAAATAGAAATAGAAAGTGCCAGGAAAAAGTCAAGCACCGCGCTCGGAAGCGGTACGATAATGATAGCAAGGATGGCAACAATGATACCAACGATGCTAAGACTTTTAAACTTAACAATTGGCGCAAGAAACGGCGCAACAAGAGTTAAGATATTATTTTTTTGCTTTGCCAACTTTACTTCTTAACGATATCACTTAGTTTTATCGCATCAAGCATCTCGTCGATCTTGCTTTGAAGGCCGCTAAACATCGACCAAATTTGACAGCTTGAGGCTTTATTTGACGGGCAGCCATCTGCAGAAGATGAGCACTCAAAGACGTTAAGTTCACGTTTTTCAGCGCACTCTATTATCTTTTTTATGCTTAAATTTTCAGGTTCGTTATTTAGCGCGAAACCGCCATTTGCCCCTTTAAACGACTTTAAAATTCCATCTTTTGCAAGATTTTGTAAAATTTTGGCTAAAAAGCTTTTTGAAATTTTAAGTTCATTTGAGATCGTATCAACATCAACTGGAGATGATTTTTGAGATATTAAAATAAGTGAAAGTAGAGCGTATTCGCTTGCCTTTGTAAAAAGCATTTATCTTCCTTAAGTCTTTAAATAGCCCTAATTTTATTAAATTTTTACTGCATTTTTCATTAATTTTTAAAAAGCGTAGTTTTATCTAACTTTATGTTTTAAATGCTATAATCGCTCTTCCAAAATTCACCAATCAGGAGGTCATTATGGCTTTGGATTCGGCTAAAAAAGCTCAAATAGTTGCGAAATTCGCTAGAAAAGAGGGAGATACAGGCTCTCCAGAAGTTCAAATAGCTCTTTTAACAGCTAGAATAACTGAACTTACAGAACACCTTAAAATTTTCAAAAAAGACTTTTCATCACGTTTAGGTCTTTTAAAACTAGTTGGTCAAAGAAAAAGACTTTTAAAGTATCTTAAAAATAAAGACTACACTACATATTCAAAACTAATCTCTGAGCTTGGCTTAAGAGATAAATAATCCATCGGAGAGCGATCTGCTCTCCTTGCTAAATTTCTTTATATATATTTTTTTATTCAAAATTTACAGTTTAATTTTATTTTTCCATCTTTAGTATTAATTTATCTACTTACAATACGACTAACCTTTTTAAACAAAGTAAAATAAAATTAATTTCTTCATTTTATATAAAAAGCTAAATCTCTATATCTTTATTTCTTTTATAATAAATTTATCAATTTTAAATAAATTTTAAAACCCCTAAATAATTGACTTTAATAGAACTAAATTAATTTTAACTTAAGTTAAAAATTTATTTTTATAGATAAAGAATTTTTATTAAAGATTAAGAATTTGGCTAGTAATATTACCCATATAGAAATATGCAAATATTGCATAGCAAAGGAGAAAGTGATGAAAGAAGGCAAAGTCATCTGTCCTTATTGCGGGACAGGCTGTCAAGTAACCTTGCACGTGGAAAACAACGTCGTTCGTGCCGCTACTGGCGTCGAAGACAATCCAGTCAATCAAGGAAATTTATGTTTAAAGGGCTTTTATGGCTGGGATTACGTTGCAAGTCCAGACAGACTTACAAAGCCGCTTATTAGAAAGAAAAATGGAGTCTTTTCAAAGGATGGTGAATTTGAAGAGGCCAGCTGGGACGAGGCGCTTGATCTTGTCGTAGAAAAGATGAAAGAAGCCAAAGAGAAATACGGCCCTGACTCACTAGCAGGAAACTTTTCAGCACGCTGTACACTTGAAGACAACTACGTCGCTCAAAAGCTAATGCGTGCAGTCATAGGCACAAACAACGTCGATCACTGCGCTAGAATTTGACACGCTCCGACAGTAGCAGGACTTGCTAAAACAATCGGAAACGGAGCTGCCACAAATAGCTTTACAGAGATTGGCACTTATAGTAACTGTATATTAATGATAGGCTCAAACCCAGAAAATGGTCACCCAATCGCAGCTATGCACATCCAAAGAGCGCTAAACCGCGGTGCAAAACTGATCGTTATCGACCCTATCAAGACCGAGTTTGCAAGTAGAGCAGACATCCACTTGCAGCTAGAGCCTGAGCACAACATCCCTGTTATTAACGCACTTCTTTACACTATCATCGAAGAAGGCCTTGTAAATGAGGAATTTGTAAGAGATCACACAATAGGCATCGAGTACGTTAAAGAAGCTGTAAAAGACTATGCGCCAGAGGTTGTAGCAAAATACACAAGGCTAAATCCAGAGGATATAAGAGCAGCTGCTAGAATGTATGCCACCACAAAACCAGCCGTCATCACTCACGGCATGGGCGTAACTCACTTCAACCACGGCGTTGGCGGAGTTTGCGATGTATCAAATTTATTCTTGATAACTGGCAATATCTGCGAGCTTGGCACAGGCGACTTGCCACTTAGAGGTCAAGAGAACGTTCAAGGTTGCTGCGACATGGGCGTTTTACCAAACATATTCCCAAATCTTGGCTCAGTAACCGACCCAGAGCAAAGAGCTTGGTTTGAGAAAATGTGGCACCTTGAGCCTGGATTTTTAAACTCAAAGATAGGTATCCACAAGACTGAAGTACCTGATGCGATCCTTGATGGCAGAGTGCATTTCTTCTGGACTATCGGCGAAAACCCAGTCATCTCTGAGCCAAATACAAACCACTTCTTAAAAGGCATCGCAAATGTCGATTTCTACGTGGTTCAAGATCTATTTTTAACCGAGACTTCACTAAAAGCTGACGTCGTTCTCCCTGGCGTTGCAAGTAGCGAAAAAGAGGGTCTTTACACTAACGCAGAGCGCCGTGTCCAACATAACGAAGCAGTCATCACACCTCCAGGTGATGCTAGACAAGACTGGTGGATCGTTTGCGAGATCGCACGTCGTTTAGGCGCAACAGAGGGCTTTAACTTCAACTCACCAGAAGAGATTTGGGAAGAAGTTAGGAAATGCGACCCTAGACGCTACGGCGGTATGAGCTACTATAGACTTAAAAAATATCACGGACTTCACTGGCCATGCCCAACTGAAGATGATATGGGTGGTCAAAGCCTCTATCTTGATAAGAAATTCTTTACACCTGATGGCAAAGGTCGCTTTGTGCCATGCTTATTTGTGGATAAAGCTGATGAGATCGAGAGTGCAAAACTTGAGTTTGCCAAGAAGATGAATATGTCGCCAGAGTATCCTATCATGGCTGGTTCAGTCGATGAGAAGACTGACGCTGAGTATCCGATACAGCTTTTAACTACAAGAAAGGTTTATCAATACACAGTTGGCACCATGACAAGACGCTCACGCGCCATCGAAGAGGGCGGAGATAGCATCGGACCTATCGCTGAGATGAGCCCAGCGCTTGCAGAAAGATACGGACTAAAACAAGGCGACTTTATCAAAGCTTGGAGTAGATACGGCTACATCGTCGTAAAAGCTGAAGTAACTGACATCGTGCCTGATGGCATCATCCAGATGACTTTCCACTACTGGGAGAGCTCATGCAACGAGCTAACAAGCAGCGGTTGGGACTACATCAGTAAGACTCCGACATTTAAAGCAGCTATCCAGATCAAAAAGATCGATGAAGAGGAATTTTTACGAGTTCGCGAGCTAAAACGCGAGAAATTCCAAACTTCAAAGATCATCTACGATGACTTCCACCACCATGGAAACGCAGCGATAAATGAGTAAATTTAGCGGGTAACTCCCGCTAAATTTCTTTACTATTAAATTTCATTATCCAAAAATGCTGACATTGCAAAGCAAAATCTAAATTTTAAATTCACTGTTTGTGATTAAATTTTATATTTAAATACAAAAGCTGATATTTTTAATTTTACTTAAACGCCAAAAAGCTCATGAAATTTCCCCATTTAAATGTGCTCTCGACACGCTTAAAGCCAGCATTTAGGGCTAAGTTTCTATTTTCTTCTTCAGTGTATGGCACCAGCACATTTTCAAGCGCCTCTCTTTTTTGGGCGATCTCGTAGCGTGAGTAGCCTTGCGCTTGCTTGTAGTCCTCGTAAATTTCTATGACGCTTTTAGTAAGCTTTTTATCTTCAAAGATGATCTTTTCACTAAACAAAAAGACGCCATTTTCATTTAGTCCGTTATAAATTTTTTGCACCAGATCAGCCCTTTTTGGCGGTCTGATAAACTGCAAAGTATAGTTTGCCAAAACAGCATCAAAGCCCTCTAGCTCGCACTCTAAGATGTCGTCTAAAATAAATTCAATATCAGCCCCATAAGCTTTTGCCTTATTTTTAGCATTTGCTAGCATCGCCTCAGAGTTATCCACGCCGCTTAGCACGAGGTCGTTTCTAAGGTTGTTTAGCAAAAGCAGGCTATTTGCCGTAGAGCAGCCAAGGTCGCACACTTTTGCTGATTTTGGCAAAATTTTAGCAAGCAACTTTGCGTTTAAATTTGAGCTCACGTCGTAAAACGGCACCGAGCGCGAGATCATATCATCAAAAACACTCGCCACAAAGTCATCAAACTCAAACTGCTTGCTTATAGGCTCTTTAAAAATTTCATCTCTCATATACCAGCTCCATATCCGTCAAAGTATCTCATCGTCTCTCCAAAAAAGAGATCGCACACGCCCACGCACTGCCTAGCCTCGTTTATATCGCGTTTTATCTGCTCTTTTAGCTCGCTTAGATTATTAAATTTCTTATTATCTCTTAAGCGTTTTATGAAGCAAACGGCGACGTGCTTTGTCACCTTTGGCGCGACCTCGTCTAAGATGTGCGTCTCAACGCTAAAATTTCCATCCGTGCTAAGCCTGTTGCCTATAAAAGTGACCGAGCCATAGGTGTATGAGCCCATCCTCGTTCTTGTCGCATAGACGCCCTCGCGCGGCAAAAGATAGCTTTTTATATCTAAATTTAGCGTGGCAACCAGCTCTTTTGCGCCGATGCCCTGCCCTTTTATCACGTTGCCCTCGATCGAGTACTCCCTGCCTATTAGCCTATTTGCCTCATCGATGTTGCCTTGGCGTATCAGCTCTCTGATGGAGGAGCTATGCACGCCCATGCCATCATAACAAACCTCATCAACGACGACCACCTCGCCATCAAAAATCCTTTTCAAATCGTGCTTATCCCACGCTCTGTTTCTGCCAAATCTAAAATCAAATCCAACAACGATCTTTTTTAAATTTTTAAAATCCCTCTTTAAAAGTGCGATAAATTCCTCGCCGCTAAGCCCTTTTATACTCTCAAAATCATACAAGAAGCAAGGATAGTTTGAGTACTCGGCTCGCTTTAGCTTTGGCGTTATGTTTGCCTTGTTTTTGTCGATGACGACAAGTCCGCCAAACTCGCCAAGCTGCTTTAAAAGCTGTTTGTGTCCTCTATGCACGCCGTCAAAATGCCCTATCGCAACGGCAGTGATATTATCTTTTGTTAAAAGCGTAGAAAAATTCGGCATTTCCCTCTTTCCCTTTTACTTCGCACTCTTTGCAAGCTATCATTTTAAATCCTAGGCCATTAGCCATCACTTCAAACCTATTCATCGCTAATTTTATAGCTTTCATATCAGTGACGACGCCTTTTTTATTTCGTTTTACGCCAACACCCACTTCAAATTGTGGCTTAAAAAGCATGATAATGAGCGAATTCTCGCTTGCTAGCTCGCAAATAGCAGGCAAAATTTCAGCCAAAGAGATAAAGCTCACGTCGCAGGTTATGAGGTTAAATTCATTTTTGTGCGATTTGGCAAACTCTCTTATGTCAGTCTTTTCATAAATTTTTACCCGCTCATCACTTCTTAGGCTAGCGTCAAGTTGATCGGTACCAACATCCACACCAGTCACGCTTTTTACGCCACGCTCAAGCAAAATTTGCATAAAGCCACCAGTCGAGCTACCTATATCAAGCGCATTTTTGCCAGTTAGATCAAATTTCATCGCCTCCAAAAAGCTCTTTAGCTTCAAAGCTCCTCGCCCAACGTAAATTTCATCAAGCAGCGAAATTTTAGCCTCACTAACCTCGCTTGAAACCTTGGTGCAAATTTCGCCGTTTGAGAGCACCTTGCCAGATTTTATTAGCTCGCTAGCCTTGTTTCTACTGATATTTAAAACGCTTGCGACGTAGTTATCAAACCTCAAGTTTTAGCCTCTCATATTCTCTCTCATCGATTACTTGCACGCCTAGCTCATTTGCTTTATCAAGCTTACTACCAGCCTCCTCGCCAGCTAAGACGAAGTCCGTTTTTTTAGAAACTGAGCTTGAAACCTTTGCGCCAAAACTCTCAAGCTCCGCCTTTATCTCATCTCTTGGGCGACTTAGCGTGCCAGTTATTACGACCGTTTTGCCACTTAGCGCATTTGAGATGCTCTGCGCCTGCGTCACGCTTGGCTGCACGATCTGGCTAAGGGCTAAAATTTCTGCTCTATTTACCTCGGCAAAGGCAATTAGGCTATTTGCCATCTCCGCGCCAAAGCCCTCAAGCGAGACAAGCTCATCAAAGCTAGCATCAAGCCAGCCTAGTCCAAAGCTACTTGCAAGCTTTTTAGCCGCCACTTCGCCGATGTGCTCGCAGCCAAGCCCCGTGATGAAGCGTGAAAGCTCCGCACCTTTACTGGCTTCAATGGCATTTAAAAGGTTATTTACCTTTTTCTCTTTAAAGCCCTCAAGCGCCATGAGATCATCAAATTTAAGGCCGTAAATGTCTTTTATGCAAGAGATCAGTCCCTTATCAAATAACAAATTTACGATCGCATCGCCAAGGCCATCTATATTTAGGCATTTTTTCGATGCGTAGTGAATTATTGAGCCAACCACTCTTGCCCTGCAGCTTAAATTTTGGCACTTTACAAAGACCCCCTCATCAAGCAAGTGCGAGCCGCAAACTGGACAAAATTTAGGCCTATCTATCGCCTCTTCGCTGCCATCGCGCCTATCCTTATAAACCTTTGTGATCTTTGGTATGACATCACCTGAGCGGATAATGCCGATATAGTCGTTTTTCATGACACCAAGGCGCTCTATTTCATCAAAGTTATGAAGCGTGGCGGATTTTACATTTGCGCCATCAATATTTACCTCATCAAGTACGCCAACAGGTGTTACTACGCCGCTTCTGCCAACTTGAAGTGCAACGTCTTTTAGCCTAGTCACCTTTTCAATGGCTGGAAATTTAAACGCCACCATAAATTTTGGAAATTTGACCGTATAGCCCAGCTCTTCGCAGCGTGCAAGATCGTTTACGCGTATCACCATGCCATCCATCATCACGCTCTTTGAGTCACGATTCGCCAAAAGCTCGTTGTATGCAGCTTCAAGCTCGTCTTTTGTTAAAATTTTGAAAAAATCATCCCTCTCAAAGCCAAGATCACGCACAAATTTCATCACCTCGCTGTGATCTTTTAGCCCAAGGCTCTGCTCGCCCACACCCCAAGGTATGAAAAGTAGCTTTCTTTTAGCAGTGACTGCGCTATCAAGCTGTCTTAGGCTTCCGGCAGCTGCATTTCTAGGATTTGAAAGCGGCGCCTCGCCATTTTTTGCGCGCTCTGCGTTTAGAAGCTCAAAATCTTCTTTTCTTATAACGACCTCGCCCCTGATTTCAATTAGCCCTTTGTAATCAATGCTCTTTAAAACAGAATTTATCGTCTTTGCATTTTGCGTCACGTCTTCGCCTGTAACGCCATCACCCCTAGTTATCGCCCTAACCAAAACGCCGTTTTCATAAAGCAAATTTAGGCTCGCTCCGTCAAATTTTGGCTCAGCGACAAAGGTTAAATTTTCTTTATCCCCACGCTTTAGCCACGCATCAAGCTCGGCTAGATCAAAAATATCTTCCATACTCCACATGCGTTTGATGTGATTAGCCTTGCTAAAGCCCTCTTTTACGGTGCCGCCCACGCGTTTTGTAGGTGAAAAGATAGAAATTTCGCTTGGATTTGCCTGCTCATAATCAAGCACCGCGTGATATAGCGCGTCATACTCCTCGTCACTTGCAAGTGGCTCATCCTCGTCGTAGTAGGCCTTTGCCCAAGCATTTAGCGTATCTACCGCTTTTTCATACTCTTGTTTTGTCATTTTTGCTCCAAATTTACACCGTATTTTATCTTAAACATACTTTATAAATGATCTAAATTTAGCTCTCTGGCGTCACGTAAATGGACATTTTTATAGACCTTTGCTATCTCGTCCCCTACCCTCATCAGTGCAAAGCCAAGTAAATTTTGCCCTCGCCACTTCATAGGATTTTGCACATTTTCATCACTTGCAGCCAAACCTATGCCCCAAATTTTATCAACAGGCCTTGCCTCGACTAAAATTTTACTCCCAGTTTGGAGCAAAAAGTCTCGCAAAGAGGTATTTTGGCTAAATTTTAGATAGTCCGCATTTAGCACAACGCTAAATTTGACCTCGTCCCAGACCTTAGCGTCAAAGCCTCGCACCTGCCTGCCAAACGCCTTCATCTGTACTGGATCTTTAGCGGATAAAATTTGCTCCAAAGCCTCTTTATCACCAAAGCACTCAGCCTTTTTAGCCTTACACTCTACCAAAGCGTGGCTTGGCTCATCGCCTCATGCATATCAAAAAGCTGTTTGTGCTCGGCCACATCGTGTGTTCTAATGATCTGTGCGCCGTTTTCGAAGGCCTTTAGATGCAGGTAAAGTGAGCCTGGTAAGCGCTCTTTGACCTCGCTTTTGTAGTAGTGATTTATGACTGATTTGCGGCTTGCGCCTACTAGTAGCGGGCAATCAAATTTCAAAAAATGCTCCAAATGTTTAATAAGCAATAAATTTTGTTCAGCCGTCTTGCCAAAGCCAATACCCACATCAAGCACTAGCTTTTTGGCGCCAAGCTCTCTTGCAAGGGTTATCTTTTGCTCAAAAAAGTCTGCTATCTCGCCGATTAAGTCGTTATATTTTGGTGCGACCTGCATAGTCGCAGGATTGCCTTGCATATGCATCATACAAAACTCAGCGTCATATCGCGCCGCAAGCGTGGCAAGTGAGGCGTTTGCCGTGATGTCATTTATTATCTTAAAGCCGTGATTTAGCGCAAATTCTAAGCAATACTCATCAAAGCTATCAAGGCTAAATTTCGCCTTTTCGTGTAAATTTAGCCTGTAAATTTCCTCCACGATATCTTTTATGCGTCTAAACTCCTCCTCGCGTCCGCAATACTCGCTCCCTGGCCTTGAGCTAACGCCACCAAGGTCGATGTAGTCTGCACCTGCTTCGATCATGGCTTCGATTTTCGCTATGCCATTTTGCGTATTTATGCGGCTTTGCTCGTTGAAGCTATCTGTGTTTATATTTGCAACGCCCATTATAACAGGCTTTGCGGGCTTTATAAATTTTGTCTCTAAAAAGGCTGCTAAATTTTTAAGTCCAAAGTCTTGCAACTTCTCTTTTTTAGCTAATTGCCTAAGCTGCGCATTCGTCGCCATTAGTAAGGCTTTATTTAGACTCTGCCTACCCAAAATCGTATCTTTATGCGTCACAAGCTCAGCTCCAACGCTTAGGGCGTCTTGCTTTAGGATATTTGCCGCTGGGGTTTTTATCTCATCTATAAATATAAAATTTATCTCGCTCTTTTCATGCATGAGCTTCACACCAGCAGGGCTTGGCGAGATGGCTTTGCAAATTTCATCAAAGTTACTTTTATTATTTATCTTATAAATTTTCAACGTCGTCCTTTTTGAAATATAGTAAGCAGTAGTGGCGTTAGCACGGCGTGAGACTTGGCATTTAGATCAGCAAGCCTAATAAGCGAGAAAAAATAATCCATCTCATCGCCGCTAAATTTATACCCGCTATCGACCGCCTTTGTCACGATAACGCCCACAAGCTCTTTTAACTCGTTTTTGCCAAATTTCTGAGCTTGCTCATCTGCGATCTTTTGATCGATAAAGCTTGTTATCTCCTTTAGGCTAAACGATTTTAAATTTAGATCAAGGGTTATTTTTGGTTTTTTTGTGAGATTATTTTCTATGAGCATTCTTGATCTAATCGTTGGTAGAAGTAAATTTTTACTCTGCGTTGCTATTATAAATTTGATATTTCTTGGGGGCTCTTCGATGATCTTTAAAAGTGCGTTTTGAGCTTCTGTCCTAAAAGAACTAGCATGTATTACTAAAATTTTTTCATCTTTTTCAGCAATGTAAGCTTCTGCAATGACCTCTTTTGCGTTTTCTAGCAAAAAATCATCGCTTATAAAAAATCTTAAATTATTAATACCAAACTCGCTTTCAAGCTTGGCTTTTAAACTTTCAAAATCGCTTGTAACGACGATTTTATTAAGCATTTAGAGTATCACCTTAGCAAAGAGCGCAGCATCAATGCTTTTATCAAAAATTTTGCAAAGGCTTATTAGCTTAACGTCTAAATTTTCATCGCTCGAGCTAAGAGTAAAGCTGTTTTGCGCCTGCTCGTCAAATAGCCACATATAACTATCCTCATCGCTTTTGGCTAAATTCGCATATCTATCAAGGCTCTTTCCGATATAAAAAAACAAGTACCCGTTTGGAAAAGCAAGACTTAGCATATCTTTTAGAAGCTGCTTTTGTTCATTTGTCTCTATCTCATCAAGCGATGGATAAAGCGATCTTAGGCTAAAAAATGGCAAAAATGGTCTGATACTTTTTGAATGGTTCATCTTTTTTAAAAGATAAGTTTCAAACCATCTTCGCTCTTCATCACTTATAGTTATAAAAGCCCTTCCTTCAAGTAAAAATTTAAGCCTAGATGCGAGCAAAGGCGTCCATTCGACACGCCTTTCCTCCATCCAGCTCATCAAAGGGCCTTCGTCTCTAATAGCCTTTAACGTCCACTGAATAAAATCTTGCATTATTTATCTAGCTTATAAGCATCATGAAGTACGCGAACCGCTAGCTCGCCATATTTTTGATCAACGATCATTGAAATTTTTATCTCACTTGTTGAGATCATTTGGATATTTATACCCTCTTTTGCAAGCGTTTCAAATGCTAAACATGCTACGCCACTATGGCTCTTCATGCCGACGCCAATAACTGAAACTTTCACGATCGCATCATCAAATTCTATATGTTTTGCAGCTGAGAGCTTTTGCATAGTTTCTTTTGCTAGTTCAAGCTCATTTTGTGGCACTGTAAAGCCTAAATTTGTAGTGCCGTCATGTCCTACGTTTTGGATTATCATATCTACGTTTATGTTTTCATGAGCTAAAGCTGTAAAAATTTCTGCTGCGATGCCAGGTTTATCAACTACGCCCCTTAGTGTTACTCTTGCTTGATTTTTATCTAGTGCTATTCCGCTTACTAAAACTGCTTCCATATTGTCATCTTCCTTTGCTATTAATGTACCTTCGTTGTGATTAAAGCTACTTCTTGTAATGAGTTTTACATTTAGTTTTTTTGCCAGCTCGACTGAGCGATTTTGTAGTACCTTTGCGCCAGCAGAAGCGAGCTCTAGCATCTCATCATAGCTTATCTTCTCAAGTTTTTTTGCCTTTTTTTCTATCCTTGGATCAGTCGTATAAACGCCATCAACATCGGTAAAAATTTCGCATAGATCAGCATCAAGTGCTCCCGCTAATGCAACTGCACTAAGGTCGCTACCACCTCTACCAAGGGTTGTGATATTACCTTTTTCATCTATACCTTGAAAGCCAGCCACAACTACGATTTTGCCGGCTTTTAGCTCGGCTTTTAGCCTAGCAGTCTCTATCCTTTCGATCCTTGCTTTTGTATGAATATCATCAGTAATTATGCCTGCCATCGCACCTGTCATACCCACACACGCATAGCCTTTTGCATTAAGTGCGATCGTTAAAAGCGCGGTCGTTACTTGCTCTCCAGAGCTTAAAAGCATATCAGTGGCGACACCATCTGGATGTTTTGAAAAATACTCACTATATTCAACCAATTGATTTGTAACTCCGCTCATCGCAGAAACTACCACAACTACGTCTGCACCGCTATTTTTTGTCTCAATGACCCTATTTGCCACAGCTTCGATGCGTTCAAGTGTTCCTACGCTAGTTCCGCCAAATTTTTGAACGATCAACATCAAAAATATCCTTTCTCTTTAAAATAACTCAAAACCTTTTCATAAATAGGCTTTTTAAAGTGATTTATTCCCTCTAAACTTCTACCAAAATCTACAAATTTATACTCGCTAAACTCTGGATGCTCTGTCTTTAAATTTATGCTGGCACCATTTTTAAGTCTAACCAAAAAATATTTTTGCGTCTGTCCGTCAAATGGATAAAATTTCTTTGCCGCGTTTGCTGGAAAGTCGTAGCTTAGCCACTGCGGATACTCATCTAAGATATCGATTTTATCAGTTCCGATCTCTTCTTTAAGCTCCCTTTTTAAGGCCTGCTTTGGACTCTCGCCTTCGTCTATTCCGCCTTGAGGAAACTGCCAAATATCATCCATATCCACCCTTTTTGCGACTAAAATTTCACATTTAAATGGATACAAGCTAGACAAAATAACAGCTGCCACATTTGGTCTGTATTTTTTTTGCATGATTTTTCCAAAAATTTTATTTGGGATAATAACTAAAAAGAGTTAAGAGATAGATAAATAAGACTACTTTTTACGCCGTTTGTAGTAAATCACATAGCCACTAAAAAGTAGCACGCCAACTCCACAAGAAGCCATAAAAAAGATAAATTTCCCAGCCTCTCCGAATGTATATCCAGCGTGCAGATCAAGCATAAATTTATAAATTTCAAAAGATTTTGGCATGGTATTTTTTAAAATTTCTCCACTTGCCGTATCGACTACAAGCCTAACGCCATCACTCTCACTAGCGCCTTTTGGTAAGTAAAAGATCATAAATTTTACGCCGTCTTTATTGAGGATAAAATTTAAAGCATCAAACTCATTTCCAAATTTTAAGGTAAAAATTTCATAAGCCTTTTGAAGATTTTCTACCTTTTGCTCATCATTTAGGCTAAAGCCATTTTTGCTAGTAAAATTTGGCTTTTTCAATACCTTTTGCTCGCCACAGATTTGATTTATAAAAAGAGCAAATTTCTCATAAGAAAAGTATAGACCGCTAACACAGATAATAAGCAAAATGGATCCCAAATAAAGCCCTAAAAATCCATGCAACGAATATAAAAATGCAAATTTCTTTGCCTTTAGATTTAGCTTAAAGGCGCTAATAAATTTGCTTCTAAATCTCCAAAATTGTATAAACGCTCCAGTTAATAAAATCGCAAGTAGTGCAAGCGTTGAAATCGCCACCAGCTCACTTGCGAATTTAGATAAATTTTCATTTTTAAATAGAGCTAGTCCTAGATTTTTATGTAAATTTAAAGCTAGCCCTATAAATTTTTCCACGCTATTTTCAGAGACTACCTCGCCCGTATAAGGATCTACTAAGAACGACTTAAACTCGCCACTCTCGCTTGTGCCACTTACCACATAAGCTCTATTTGTCTCGCCTTTTATCTTTATATAGCTAAGGTTAAAATTTGGCTCGTTTTTGCTAAAAATTTTTAAAATTTCATCTATTTTTAAAGCACTCTTATTAGTCGTTATATCTATCTCATCTTTACTAAAAACTTCAATTATCTCATCGTGATACGAAATAATCGCTCCACTAATTGAGATTATCAAAAGTGGCAAAGCAAAGATAAGAGCTAAAATTAAGTGAAATTTCCGCCAAATTTTAAACATTTTAAAACTTTAGATTAAAGCCAAGTTCGATCTTTTGCCCATCGGCTATTAAGATATCATATCCGTTTGATCTTGTCGTAAAAAACTCGTTAAAGAGATTATAAACGCTTAGGTTTAGGCTGAAATTTTTAGTTACATTGTAGTTTATGCCAAGATCCGCAATAACGTAAGCTCTCATATCATTAGCATAGTTAAAAGAGTTTTTAGTTCTACCATAGTAATTTATCTGTGACCAGAAATTTAGCCATCTATTTAGCTCGTAGTTCGCTCCAAATTTAAATGTATGAAGCGGATAGTTGTTTAAGGTTTTACCAGCTTCTGGTCCATCTTTTTGTTTTGATTTTGTATAAACATAGCTTTGATTTAGTCTAAGAGCATTTGTCACCTGCCACTCATTTGTTAGCTCAACTCCGTAAATTTCAGCCTTGCCGATATTTATACTCTCCCAAATACCATTTGGATAAATTTTACCTTTATGCATACAAACGCTGCCTCTTGAGCAGATAGGGTTATAGCTTAACATATCTTTAAAACTTGTGTAAAAGCCAGTTAAAGACGTTTCAAAACCTTCATTATTATTATAAACGCCACCAAATTCATAACTTACGCTTGTCTCTGGCTTAAGGCTGCTTCTACCAAGCTGTGCTCCGCGTCCTCCAGCAAATGGCAACGCAAGATCTTGTGTGCGTTGCTTGATATCGGGTGTTGCATAACCTGTACTAACTCCACCCTTTAAGGCGAAAAAGTCGTTTAAGCTATAGATGCCATAAATTCTTGGTGAAACGTGCGATCCATAGTTTTCATCGTAGTTATAACGAATACCAGTACTTAAGATAAAGTCTTTTGTAAGATGATAATCATCTTCGCCGTAAAGCGAAACATCATACCTTTTTACATTTGCCGCATCTGCTGTGGTAGCCTTTTCGTCAAGCTTTTCTTTTTTAGCGTTTAGTCCTAATGTAAAGGCATTATTATCGGTAAAATATGAGCCTTTTGTATCAAAATTTAGAGTCTTTAACGTCAAATTTTGTTGAGCTGTCTCTTTTAGCTTGCCATAAGATAAATAGCTTTGAAGCAAGATATTATCAAGCCTTGCTTCGTGGCTTAAATTTATCATATCTCCCTCTATTCTCTCGCTAGCAACCGAGTTAGTACCAGTTGATAGTGTTTTGCCTTTAGTTCTTTTATATTTCACATCGCTTCTTGCAAGCTCAAGCGTAAGATCATTATTTTCATTTGGCTTAAAAAATAGCTTTGCACCAAAATTTCTATCCTTTTGCTCTCTGATTGCATAAGAAATTTTATCTTCTGATTTATTTAAATTTTTACCATAAACAGAAACACTTAAAACATCATCAATTAGTCCGGAGTGCAAATAAAGGCTATTGTAAAGCTCGCCACTTATATTTTTATTTCTTGCAAATTTATAGCTTGAGCCAAGATTTGCACCAAATTCATTACTAAACTCATCTGTAATGATATTTATAACTCCACCAAGTGCATCGCTTCCATAAAGCGAGCTCATAGGTCCACGTATCACTTCAATACGGCTTATCGCACTTGCTGGCGGAATGAAACTATATGAGCCTCCAACACTTCTAAGTCCTTTATAGGCGTTATCGCCTGGTACTGGCATGCCATTTACTAGAATTTTAGTAAATCTTGGAGAGAATCCACGTATAGAAATTCCTCGTCTATTTGCCGCTGCGGGACTTGTCCCAAAAAGACTTGGGATATCTTTGGTCATGCTCTCGATATCTTTGTGATTTTTCTTTTCTAATGCCTCTTTGGTTATAACACTAAGCGTTGCTGGTGCGTCTTTGATATTTTGCTCAAATCCTGTCGCACTCACTACTTTAACCTCTGGTAGAACCTTATCTTCATTTGCAAAAAGCGGTAAATTTATAAAAATTGCCGCACAAATAGAAATTTTTAATGCACTTTTCACAAAAACTCCTTATAAAAATTTAATGCACATTTTACTAAAATTAAATAATCGTTATCAATATCATACGTAACGCTAAAGGGATTAAATTTAACGCTTGAGGGATAAAATGATAAATTTAGACAAAAAATATGGGACTAGCAAGATATCTCAAAAGGAAAAACAAGTGAGCGTAGAGTTTTTCAAGCAAAGTAGCGGTATCAGCTATCTAAAAAGTGAAATTTTATGTAATGGCAGGATAAAAAGAGATCGTCACAAGTCTAAAAAATATCTATTTTTAATGTTTAATGAGGATAAAAACGATCTTTGCTTTAAGCTTGATAGAAAAGAGTATATTTTAAACAAAGATGAATTTTGCATTGGGCTTGTTAATGACGATTTTAAAGGTGTCTTTGAGTATCAAAATAAATTTTATAAGACAAAAACACTACTTTTTGATGAAAGCTATGCAAACAAGCTTGAGATATTTGCTGGGCTTAGATTTGATGATAAATTTGAGCTTTTGAAATACAAAAAAGATTTAGCTCAAATTTGTGTTTTAAATGAACTTGATACGACAAATTTATATGAAGGCGCGATGAGGGAAATTTTTACCGAGTCAAAAATTTTAGAGCTTATTTATAAAAGTAAAATACAAAAAGAGAGCGAAATTTCACTTAGCAGAGATGAAGAAAAGACTCTTTTAAAAGCTAAAATGATCTTGCTAAGTCGTATGCAAAATCCTCCAAGTATCAAAGAGCTAGCTCATCTTTGTGGCACAAATGACTTTTGGCTAAAGAAAAATTTTAAGCTATTTTTCAAAGATACGATATACCAGCTCTTAGCAAAAGAGCGTCTAAAGCTGGCTTTTACTCTTTTAGAGCAAAACGATATCAGCATAAAAGAAGCCGCAAATATCGTAGGCTACGCAAATACTGCACATTTTGCAAAAATTTTTAAGATAAATTTTGGCTTTTTACCAAGCAAACTCTTAAAGACCAAAAGCTACTTTTAAACTGCTATAAATGCCAAATTTCTTATAATCGCCAAAATTTAAAAAGAGAGAAATTTGCAAGTTTATATCCACGTGCCATTTTGTGAAAGCAAATGTCCTTACTGTGCTTTTGGCTCAAGCGATGACGAATTTAACAAGGTTAGCACCTATTTTAAGGCACTTTGCCTTGATCTAAATTTTCAGCTAAAAAGCCAAAATGTAAAAGAAATTTCTACCATCTTTTTTGGTGGCGGCACACCAAGCGCGGTAAATACTAAATTTTATGATGAAATTTTTAGCATTTTAGTGCCTCTTTGCACTCCAACAACTGAGATCACACTTGAAGCAAACCCAAACTCAGCAACCCTTACTTGGCTAAAGCATGTTAAAAATTTAGGCGCAAATCGCATAAGCTTTGGCGCTCAAAGTTTTTTTGAAGATAAGCTAAAATTTCTTGGGCGCATTCACAGCAGGGAGCAAATTTTTAAAGCAGTTGAAAATGCCGGGGCAGCTGGCTTTAACAATATAAATTTAGACCTCATCTATGACACCAAATTTGATACTAAAAAACGCCTTTTGGCTGAAACTGAAAATCTAAAAAGCCTTGCTATCACGCATCTAAGCGCCTACTCGCTCACTCTTGAAGAAAACACCCCATTTGCTGGCAAAAAAAGCTATAAAAAGGATAGTGACACTTTGGCTAAATTTATGATAGAGCAAATTGGGCTTGCTGGCTTTGGGCAGTATGAAATTTCAAATTACGGGCAAATTTGCAAACATAATCTTGGCTACTGGCAGGGCAAAAACTACCTTGGTGTAGGGGCTTATAGCGTGGGCTTCGTGGATGGCACGAGATACTACGCCAAAAATAGCATAGATGCCTACATCTCACAGCCAACTTACAGAGAAAAAGAAATTTTAAACGAGAGTGAGCTAGTAAGAGAGCATATATTTTTAGGGCTTAGAAGCATTGTTGGCGTGGAGGCTGAACGATTAAGTGAGGCACAGAAAAAAAGGGCAAATTTTCTTGTAGAAAATGAAAAACTGCTCTTTAAAAATGGTAAATTTTACAATCCAAATTTCTTACTAAGCGACGAGATCGCACTCTTTATCGAGGGCTAAATTTATAAAATTTTGAGCAAAGTCAAGATAAAATACAAAGCTTAAATAAAATTTAATAGAGGCAAAAATGTTTGGAATGAGTTTTTCTGAAATCTTAGTTATCGCCATTATTGCAGTGTTAGTTTTAGGTCCTGACAAGCTGCCAAGCGCGATGGTTCAGATTGCAAAATTTCTAAAAATGTTTAAAAAAGGCATAAATGACGCAAAATCAACATTTGATCAAGAAATGAAGATAGCTGAGCTAAAAGAAGATGCTCAAAAATATAAAGAAAGCATAACTAAAAGTACGCAAAGTGTGCGTAAAAAGCTTACTTTTGAGGAGCTTGACGAAATCAAAAAAAGCGCAAATGATATCACTAACGATATACAAAATGTCGTAAGCGATACCAAAAAAACGGTAGAAAATATACAAAATCCAACAAATTTAGTTAAAGATGCGATCTTAAACGATAAAAAAGAGGCGTAATGTTTGAAGAGCTAAGACCCCATTTAATCGAACTCAGAAAGAGACTTTTTATAAGCATAGTAAGCGTTTTTGTCTGTTTTGGCATCTGCTTTACGTTTTGGAACCCACTGCTTGCATGGATGAGCGAACCGCTAAAACAGGTCTTGCCAGCTGGCTCAAATATCATATTTACTCAAATTCAAGAGCCATTTTTTACAGCGATGAAAGTTGCATTTTTTGCTGGTGTCGTGATCGCGCTACCTATCATTTTTTGGCAGTTTTGGCTATTTGTCGCCCCTGGGCTTTATGACAATGAAAAAAAATATGTGATCCCATTTGTCATCTCAGCTTCATTTATGTTTGCGTGCGGGGCGGCGTTTTGTTATTACGTGGTCATCCCACTTGGCTTTGCATTTTTGGTAAATTTTGGTGGCCAACTCTTTACGGCTTTACCAAGCATTGGCGAGTATGTTGGCTTTTTTGCAAAACTACTGATTGGCTTTGGAATTTCATTTGAGCTACCAGTCATTACATTTTTCTTAGCAAAGATCGGACTTGTCGATGACAAGATGCTAAAAGATTACTTCAGATACGCTGTTGTTATCATCTTTATCTTTGCAGCCATCGTTACACCACCTGATGTGATAAGTCAAGTCTTAATGGCGCTACCACTCATCGGACTTTATGGAATTTCAATAATCGTCGCCAAAAGAGCTAACAAGAGCGACGATGAAGACGAAAAAGAAGAACGAGACAGCGACGTAGCAAGCGATGAGTAACATAAACGACGTTTCAAGTTATGATTATTTTTTGCCAGAAGAGCTCATCGCGAAAGAGCCAATTTTGCCAAAAGAAGAGGCAAGATTGCTTGTCTATTTTAAAAATACAAAAGAGATAAAACACTACAAATTTAAAGATCTCTCCAGCCTCATCCCAGAGGATGCAGCGGTCATTTTTAATAACACAAAAGTTATCAAAGCTCGCATTTTAGGACAAAAAGAAAGCGGCGGGGCTTGCGAAGTGATGCTAAATCAGCCCATAGGCGAGAATAAATTTAGCGTCTATATAAGAGGTAAAGTAAGCGCTGGTAGCGTTTTAAATTTTCCTGATAATCTAAAAGTCAATGTGCTTGAGCTAAATGACGATGGCACAAGAGTGGTAAATTTTACGCAAAATGGCGTTTTGCTTGATAACGTTCGCCTTTTTAGTGAGCTTGAAAAAATCGGCCACGTTCCACTTCCTCCGTATATAAAAAGAGCCGATACAAAGGATGATGAGAGCTGGTATCAAAGCATATTTGCCAAAAATAGTGGCGCTGTGGCAGCTCCGACAGCTAGCCTTCACATAAGTGAGCAAATGTTAGAGCAGATAAAAACAAAGCATGAAGTCGCCTACATTACGCTTCATGTTGGCGCTGGGACATTTAAAGGTGTGGAGTGCCAAAATATAAATGACCACAAAATGCACTCAGAATTTTACGAGCTAAGCGAGCAAGCTCAAGAGATTATAAATTCTAATAAACCAATCCTTGGCGTTGGCACGACGGTTACTAGATGCGTTGAAGAATTTGCAAGAAGCAAGCAAGCAAGCGGCTTTTGCAAGCTCTTTTTAAACCTAAATAATAAACCAATTAGGCAAAACTACCTTCTTACAAATTTTCATCTACCAAAATCGACTCTAATAATGCTAGTTACTAGCTTCATAGGGCTTGAAGAGACGATGAGAATTTATAAAACGGCAGTTGATGAAAAGTATAGATTTTACTCATACGGCGACGGGATGTTGATAATATGAAAGATAAGCCTATCGATATCATAAACAGAATGGAAATTTTTCTTAGTACTATATACCAAGATGCGCAAGATACTAAAAATTCCATCATTTTTAGTTACGATCCAAGTTATCCAAGGCTTTTAAAATTTGATGCTACAAATCTTATAAAAACACTTGAAAATATTTGCAAATTTTTCCTTTACTCTACCGAATATGCAGACATTTACATTCTCTTTCAACTTAAAAATTATAGTCCCAAATCTGTGCATTTTGACATTAAGATAAAATCTAGCCATAGCGTAATGAGGCCAAGTCACTACTACCTCAGCAAGATAAATAACTATCTAAAAAAAGCAAATGAATCTATGATCTCTCATAATGATGGAGAATTTTTAATATCTTTTAGCGCGGCACTAACAGGCGATAGAGCCATCCAAAAACAAATAAATATCAAAAATCAAACAAATACAAATATCTTGATCGCTTGCGATGACGATGCTTTGTTTGACACCATTAGTGCTCAGATAAATTTTTTAGGTCTAAAAGTTATCGGCAAAAACGACCTTAGCAATCTAATGAGACACATAAAAGATTCTATTTTTACCCCATTTGTTATTTTTATTGATAGTAAAATTTTAAAAAATGAAGCGATGTTAGAAGATATACTTGAGTTTAAAAATATTAAAAATTTTCGTATTGTAGCCATTTGTAAAAACGATGAGTCAGCTAACGATCTGCCAAATCATGTCACAGTATTAAAGCAGCCTTTTAGCACAGATAGCTTTCAGTTAGCTTTTAAAAATTCGCTCGAAAAATAGACCGATTTTTACTTTTTAATTTATCCCAAGATATCTTTTTAAAATAATAGTGGCTGAAATGCTATCTAGCCTACCATCTCGCCTTGTATTGGTGTAAATTTCACTAGCTTCACTGCTGCTAAAGGCCTCATCTTGATAGACAATATTTGCCTTTACATCAAGAAGTGAGACAAAATGCTCGATGCGTCTTCTCATCTCATCTTCGCTACTACCGCCGATTGGCACACCCACTACTAGCGTATCTGGGGCATATTCATTTACCTTTTGGCTCACATCTCTTGCGGCTTGGTTTCTATTTTTTCTAAGCACTGGCTCAAGCGGTGTCACGATCTCGCCAAAACCAAAGGCAAGTCCTATTCGCTTTAGTCCAACATCAATGGCTATAAATTTCTCTCTCATAGCAAGCTCTTTACTCTTAGATTTGAAATTTCAACCAATCCTTCAAGCTCGTACTCATAGATGATATCACCAAATTTTGCCAAAACTTCATCAAGACTTACGCCATTTTTACAAAATTCTAAAATCTCGTCACTAGTTTTTTCTTGCTCTTTTATCTCACCAAAAATTGAAGCAAATTTATGATAGTCATCGATAAGCTCGGCTTTTTTATTTGCAAGCAAAAAATTTGTCCCATCGCTTTCGCCCATGCGTTGTGGCAATACATACACTGGAATTTTAAGCTCATTTGCAAGCCTTGCACTTTGCATTGAGCCACTTTTAAGATCGGCTTGCGCGACGACTAGAGCTTCACAAAGCCCCACAACTATGCGGTTTCGCTCTAAAAATCTATAAGCAAGTGGCGGCTCGCCTTCATCATACTCACTAAGAGCCAAGGCTTTGGCGTAAATTTCATTTATCGCCACTTTATTTTGGCTTGGATAGATGGTGTCAAGTCCGCTCGCAAAAATGCCAATCGTTCGTGGCATAGCAGCTTTATGAGCTGTGATATCAACGCCGATTGCTCCGCCACTTACCACGCATATGTTTGCACTTTTTAGTGCTGCGCAAAGTGCCGCAACACACTCTTTTGTATAAACACTTGCCTTTCTTGAGCCAACAACTGCGATCTTTGGCAAAGATAAAAGTAAAGTATCTCCGATAAAATTTAGCTGTTTTGGTGGATTTTTTAGTCTTTTTAACGGCTCTGGGATAAAGTCAAGTCTCATAAAATATCTTTTAAATAAACTACATCAACATCTTTTAAAAGATTATTTTTACTCTCTTTTATAACCGAGATCGTATTTTTCTTTGGATGTCCAATGGCGATCGCATAGCCTCTTTTTTTAGCCAAATTTACAGCAGCCATAAGCTCACGTCTAACAGCACTAGCCGATGGATCGTCATCTAAAAATATATCCCTTGAGATGTATGGCTGATTATGTTTTTTTGCAGCTCTTGCTACTGCGGTTTGAGCGATAGTTTTGCTATCAACAAAGACAAAGCCCTGCTCTATCAGCGCCCTATATGCCTTATCCATAGCGTCAAAATCGCTTGTAAAGCGCGATCCTGTGTGGTTGTTTGTGTATTTTGCACGTGGGAAGTCTTTGCGTATCTTTTTTATCTTTTCATGCATGCTCTCAAAGCTCTCATTGATCGTGAGAGTGCCTATCTCTGGGCTATCAAAGTGTTTTGCTTGCATCGGAAGATGTATCATGTAAAACTCAAATGTTCTTGCGATATTTGGAGTATCTGGATGAGTCTTTGTCGCTGGAAAAATAGACGGTGTGATTTTTAGGCCAAGCGATTTTATCATACTTGCATGTTCAAATGTCGCCACATCATCTATTACGATAACGAGCTTTGCGCGCCCTTTTATGCTGGCGTTTGGCGTAAAAGGTACCGCTTCAAAGCTATCTTTTTTTATATTTTTTTCTTCGTATTTTGTTTTTTCTATCTTTTTGGTAGTTAAATTTTCAGCTTTTTTAGCTGGCTCGACTTTTGTGTTCTCACTTTTAAATTTCTCTTTTTTTTCTATTTCAGCGCTTTTATTTTGATCGACTTTTGCTTCAAAATTTTGAGGTTTTATCTCAGTTTTTTGTTCAGTTTTTGAGCTATAAAATGGCTCTATCTTTTGTTCATTTTCTATTACACTAGGCTCTGTGTTTTTATAACTTGCAAGTAAATTTTTAGTATCGTTTTGCTCTTTTTTTATCTCTTCTTTTTTGGCTTCACTCTTTACTTCAGCTATCTTTTTTTGCTCTTTTGGCCCAACTTTTGAATTTAAAGCAAGCTCACTTTTATACTTAGGATCAGTAAAAATTTTACTTAAATTTTCATCTTCATCAAATTTTAGAGGGTATTTTCTCTTTTCGTACTCTTGTTTTTTCTCTTTACTGGCAACCTTTGGCTCAGCTTTTTTAGAAATTTGCTTATCTATCTTTGGCTCATTTGTTTTGCTTAACTGCTCTGCACCATTATTTTTTATACTAAGGGCTACGCTAAGTGCTATTATCAAAATAGCTGCGATAATGCCGATACCAAGATAGGTTTTATTATGAGAGCGACCTGCACTATTTTTTGTGGGTCGCTTCTTTGCAGTCTTTTTTTCGCTCAAGGCTTAGTTTTTATTTTGATCTATAAGTTTGCCGTTAGTTATCCAAGGCATCATCGCGCGAAGTTTTTTGCCAGTTTGATTTAACAAACTTCTCTCAGCTATACCGCGTTCAGCGTTCATTCTAACATATCCTGCTTTTCTCTCTAGGATAAAGTCTTTTGCAAATTTGCCATTTTGAATCTCTTTTAAAACTTCTTTCATAGCTTTTCTGCTCTCTTCGCCAACTACTCTTACGCCGCTTACGTAATCGCCGTATTCAGCTGTGTTTGAGATAGAGTAGCGCATATCAGCCATGCCACCTTGATACATTAGATCAACGATTAATTTTAGCTCATGCAAGCACTCAAAATATGCCATCTCAGGCTCATAACCAGCCTCTGCAAGCGTATCAAAGCCAGCATTTACTAGTGCGCAAAGACCGCCGCAAAGCACAGCTTGCTCACCAAACAAATCTGTTTCAGTTTCATCTTTAAAAGTTGTCTCGATAATACCAGTTCTACCGCCACCTATGCCGCAAGCGTAGCTTAGCGCGATCTCTTTTGCCTTTCCACTTGCATTTTGCTCAACAGCGATAAGATCAGGTATGCCGCCACCTCTTACGAACTCACTTCTAACTGTGTGTCCTGGAGCTTTTGGAGCGATCATAATGACATCTATATTTGCTGGAGCTTTGATTTGACCAAAATGAACGTTAAAACCATGCCCAAATGCGATAGCAGCTTGATCTTTTAAATTTGGCTCGATCTCGTTTTTATAAATTTCTGCTTGAAGCTCATCTGGAGTTAAAATCATAACCACATCAGCGCCCTTTGTAGCTTCGCTTACGGTTTTTACCTCAAAGCCTTTTGCTTCAGCCTTTGCCCAGCTTTTGCCACCTTTTGAAAGGCCAATCACAACGCTTACACCGTTATCTCTTAAATTTTCAGCATGTGCATGACCTTGTGAACCAAAGCCAATGATTGCTACTTTTTTACTTTGAATAAGGCTTAAATCGCAGTCTTTATCATAATAAACATTTATAGCCATTGTTACTCCTATTATTAAAATTTGGCAAAATTATAACTTTAGCCAGCAAAAATTCGGCTGAAATATATAGAAACTCTTTTTAAGTTTTATGATAATTTATTTTGATAAAATACGCTGAAATTTCAAAAAAAGAGATAACTCAATGAATGAATCAGTTTTTAAAAAAATCAAAGCACTTCCACCATTAGATGACACAGTTATACAAATTCAACGCTTACATGCGGATGAAAACAGCTCAATAAGTGATCTTACAAAAGTGGTCGAAAAGGATCCGATGCTAACAGCAAATATCTTGCGTTCAGCAAACTCTCCACTTTATGGGTTTTCTCAAGAGATCACAACCATAGCAAGAGCTATTTCTCTTTTTGGTATGGCTACCATTCGTGGTTTTGCACTTTCAAGTACGATTAAAAAGAGTTTTTCTATAAATTTAGAGCCTTATGGCATTACTACACAAGATTTTTTAAATATCTCGATAATACAAAATGCACTGATGTACAATTGGCATTCTAAAGTTAATCCTAAAAGCTTAGAAATTCTCTCTCCAGCTTCATTTATGCTTGAGATTGGCAAAATAGTTCTTGCTCATGAATTAGCTGAAAATAAACAAGACGTCGAATTTAGGGAAAAACTTAAAAATATATCTAGCCCAATCGATCTTGCCCTATTTGAAACAGAAATTTTAGATATGTCAAATGAAGAAGTTACAGCTAAAATTTTTGAACAATGGAACCTTGAGACAGAGCTTAGCAGCTCAATACTCTATTCAAATAATCCAGAAGAGGCACCAGATCATATAAAAGATTACGCAAAAGCTCTAAAAGTGATAAAAACAGCTGTAAATATCTTTAATCAACTTGATGATATAAGCATACAAAATACTCTACCCCTTCTTGACGAATACGGCTTTGGACATGATACGTTTTTAATGGCTGTTGCTAAAGTCAAAGATAATTTGTGAAAGAATTTCTAACCTCACTACTAGTTGGCATCAAGGAAAAAGAAGTTTCAAACGAAGATAAAGAGATTTTACGAAATCTCTTAAATCTTGGTGCCGTAAGCTCTCATAAAGATAAATTTTACCTAAACAATGGCTACGTCTGTGGCAAGCTAGACATCAGCCAAAACGCAACTGGCTTTATGATGCCGTTTGATAAACGCTTCAAGCAAGACATCATCGTTGAAAATAAAAATTTAAACAACTCTCACCTTGGCGATATCGTGTTAGCAAAGCTTTTGCCACTTAAGAAAAAACGCCAAAGCGCTAAAATAGTAATGAGCCTAAAGCTTGCCAATGAGACAAGTGTGGTCTATACAAAACGCTTTGGAGCGGCCATTTTAGGAGTAAATTTAAAAACTGGACTGAGCACGACCTTAAAAGCGACGCAAAAAAGCCTAAAGACGCTTCCTCTTGGGACGCTACTTAAGGTAAACAACCTAAATAACGAAATAGTCGAGGTTTTAGGAAATTTAGACGATCCGCTAAGTGATGAAAAAATTTCGCTTGCTATTTATAATAAAAACGATAAATTTAGCGAGGCTTGTGAGCTTGAGGCAAAGGCTTTTGGCGACGAAGTCGATGCTAGCATGTATCCAAACAGGGTTGATCTAAGAAATTTAGAGTTTTGTACGATCGATCCAGTCGATGCCAAAGACTTTGACGATGCCATATATTTTGATGAGAAAAAGCGCGAAATTTACGTTGCTATTGCCGATGTGAGCGAGTACGTGACTGCATATAGTGCCATTGATAGCGAGGCTAAAAAAAGAGGCTTTTCTATCTACTTTCCGCATATCTCAGTACCGATGCTGCCGCGCGCGCTTAGTGAAAATATTTGCTCGCTAAAGCCAAATGTACCGCGCCTTGCATTTTGTTTTAAAATTTCACTTGATGCGAATAATGAGGTAAAAAAAGAGGAGCTTTTTGAGACGATCATCCTTTCAAAAAGGCGCTTTAACTACGACGAGATCGATGAAATTTTAGAGGGCAAGAGAGAGTGTGAAATTTCATGGATCAAGCCGCTTTTTAAACTCACCACAAAGCTTCGCAAAAAAAGGCTTTTGCATGCATTTGACTTTAGGACAAAAGAGCTGAGAATGAGTCTTGATGAAGAGGGTCAAATTTTACAAACTAGATTTGAAAGCGACTCTGACTCACATAGACTTGTCGAGGACTGCATGCTTTTAGCGAACAAAGCTGCTGCAAAGCTCATCACAAAAGGCGTTTTTAGAAACCACGCATCGCCTGATTTTAAAAAGATAGATACATTACTTGAAGATTTGCAACTTTTGGGGCTTGACTTTACTTATGAAAACGATCTTGCAAATTTAATAAGAAAAATACAGCTAAAAGCCGATGAACTTGGTAACCGCGAGGAGATAGATAAACTCATCATCAAGTCTCAAAAAAAAGCTGAGTACTCGAGTGAAAATTTGGGTCACTTTGGGCTTGGATTTGATAGATACACGCACTTTACAAGCCCTATTAGACGCTACTCTGACCTTATTTTACATAGGCTCTTAAAGGCTAAAATTTCAAAAGATGACAAGCTTTACAACTTCTTGCTTTTAAACATCCAAAGCACCTGCGCAAATTTAAGCGAGCTTGAAAGAGAAGCTGACAAGGTAGCCTACGACTTTATGGATAGGAAATTTGCACGCTGGGCAGCCGCAAATATCGGCAAAGAGGTGCGCTGCTATGTGAGCGAAAACCAAAATGTCTTGGTTGCTAAGCTTGATGATTATTTTGTTGGAGCTAGAATTTTTATAACTGGATACAGCGCAAATTTACTTCAGAAGCTCATTGTAAAGATCACAGAGGCCGACATCGCGAGTGCTAAAATTTTTGCAAAAGTGGTAAGAAAGATCGATGTATAGAAAGGATTTGGAGCTAAATTTAGCAAATGCAAATTTAAGCAACTACTTCTTACTTTTTGGGGCTGACGAGTTTCAGATTGAGCTCTTTGGCAAAGAAATTTTGAGCTTTTACTCAATCGAAGACACAAATTTATTAAGCCTTTATTTTGACGAGTACAACTACGCGCAAGCAAGCTCTCACCTAAGCGAGCAGTCACTTTTTGGCGGTAAAAATATCCTCTATGTAAAAAGCGACAAAAAGATTCCAGCAAAAGAGCTAAAAGAACTCATCTTGCTTTGCTCAAAGAGCCAGGATAACTACTTTTTGTTTGAGCTTTATGAGTCCGATATGAAGCTAGTTTTTGATACGCAAAAGGCTTTTGGGACAAATTTTGCTAGATTTTTCAAGCCCGCAACTCCAGATGAAGCGATAAATTTGCTAGCTAAAAGCGCAGCTAAAATTGGTCTAAACATAACCAAAAACGCACTTTATGAGCTTTATTTTACACATAATGAAAATTTATACCTTGCGGCAAGCGAGCTAACAAAGCTAAAGAGCCTAAACACACACATCGAACAAGATGATGTAAAAAGGCTAGTTTTTGGACTTGGCGGGATAAATTTTGATGATTTTTTTAATAAATTTATGGCTCTAAAAGATATAAAAAACGACTTTTTTACCTATCTAGAAGATCCAAATTTTAATGAAATTTTACTTCTAAACTCGCTTTACAAAGCATTTTTTAGGCTATTTAAAATTTACTCTTACATTAAGATAAATGGTCGATTAAATCTAGATGAGGCAATCGGTTATCAACCGCCTGTAAATGTCGCAAATTTATTAAAAACAAATAGCTTAAAACTAAATTTAAATGCCTATTTTGAGATATTTAAAACGCTAAATTTAGCCGAGCTAGAGCTAAAAACAAACACAAAAATGGATAAAGAAATTTTTGCATTATCAACTATTTTAAATTTGCAACATCTCATATCAACAGCAAATATTAAGTAACTTTAAGCTAAAATCCACCCTTGCTTAAAGCAAAATCCTTGCTCACAAAGTGAGCTAAATATCCACAAGGAGAAGAAATGAAACATTACGAGCTTTTATTTATTCTTAAGCCGACACTAACGGAAGAGGAAGTTAAAGCTAAAGTTGACTTCGTAAAAGAAGTTATAACAAAAAACGGCGGCGAGATCGCTACTGTTGTTGAGATGGGCACTAGAAAGCTAGCTTACACCATCAAAAAATACGAGCGTGGAACATATTTTGTTATCTATTACAAAGCTCCACCAGCGCTTCTTGCAGAACTTACAAGAAATGTAAGGATCACTGAAGATATCATAAGATTTTTAAGCGTTAAATATGAAAATAAACGCGAAATCGCAGCTTGGGAAAGACTTTGCAAAGGTATCAAACAAACTATAAAAAAAGAGCCTCGTGAGCCAAGAGCACCGCGTGAGCCAAGAGTTGAAAAAGTAGACGAGCAAACTTTTACAGAAGAATAATCAAGGATAAAAAATGTTCAATAAAGTAGTACTGGTTGGGAATTTAACAAGAGATATCGAGCTAAGATACACTACTAGTGGATCTGCTATAGGAAATTCCGGTATTGCTGTTACTAGAAAATTTAATACTAACGGCGAAAAACGTGAAGAGACATGCTTTATTGACATATCGTTCTTTGGCAAATCAGCTGAGATAGCAAATCAATATTTAAGCAAAGGCTCTAAACTTCTGGTTGAAGGAAGATTAAAATTTGATCAATGGACCGACAACAATGGACAAAACCGTTCAAAGCACTCAATCGTAGTTGAAAATATGGAGATGCTTGGCGGAAATAGCGGAGCTAATGGACAAAGTCAAGGTGGATTTAATCAAAATAGTTCGTACTCACAACAACGAAATAATGGTTCAACTAATAGCTATGGCAATGGTGGATATCAAAATTCAGCACCACAAAGACAGCAAATGCAACCACAAAATAAAAAAGTACAAGAAGAGTACTATGAGGAAAAGATCCCTGATATAAACATTGACGCCGATAATTTTGATGGCGACAACGAAATACCGTTTTAATTTAAAGGATAGAAAATGGCAGAAAAAAGAAAATATTCACGTAAATATTGCAAATTTACAGAAGCAAAAATTGATTTTATAGATTATAAAGATACTTCTCTTTTAAAGTATTGTTTATCAGAGAGATTTAAAATAATGCCAAGGCGTTTAACTGGCACATCAAAAAGACATCAAGAAATGGTAGAAAAAGCGATCAAAAGAGCTCGTCATGCAGCTATTATACCTTACATAGTAGATCGCAAAGATGTAGTTTCAAATCCTTTTGATGGACTATAATTATTTAATTTATTAAACCCCTATTAATGGGGTTTAATCCTAATCTTAAATATCCTAGATTTATGTTCTTATAGTTTTTTATTTATTGAATACAATTTAAAATATTTTTCAAGCACTATCTATAATTTTGGTTTAACTTACACGAGGCAATTAGAATTTATTCAAGTAGACATTTGCTGTCTTTAAATAACTCTATAGCATCAATTTATTAGTTCAAAATAATTTATTTAGGCATATATTACAATCAATATCGTTGATCCATATTATTCACAATTTTTACCACGAATCACGCATCATCTATCGTATAGCAATAGCTCACATGAGGCTAAAAGACAAGATACTTAAATTTAAATAAATTTTATTAAATAAATCCAATATTCATCTATTTGATGTCTGCATATCTTGCAAGTGGGCTTTATAATATATTTTATTTTGAAAACTTATTGATGCCAAACCAACCTAACCATGCAACCATGTTAGCTAAAAACAAATTTTAAGCATCCTTTTCTTGACATGTAATAATGTTTTTTGTATAATCTCAATTCTTTTTTAAACAAATGTCTTGCTAGCTCAGTCGGTAGAGCATCTCACTTTTAATGAGGGGGCCGTTGGTTCGAATCCAACGCAGGACACCATTTTTGGGTTTATGACCCTTTCGTCTAGTGGCTCAGGACTCTACTTTCTCTGTGTAGAAACAGAGGTTCAAATCCTCTAAGGGTCGCCAGATATTTTTTAAATTTTAGGTCGCTTAGCTCAGTTGGTAGAGCGCCACCCTTACAAGGTGGATGTCATAAGTTCGAGTCTTATAGCGACCACCATTTTAGGTGCAGCGGTAGTTCAGTTGGTTAGAATGCCGCCCTGTCACGGCGGAGGTCGCGGGTTCGAGCCCCGTCCGCTGCGCCATCATTTATTCTTTGGCTTTCATTTTCACTGTTACTATAATTCTTAAAGCAAGTTTCTTTTATTGAAAATTTATATTTTTAAAATTTATGTATAAAATAAATTGAAAAATAAAATCTAATTTATCGCTACCAAATCATATATATTTAAAAATAAATCTTTTCTAAAATTTCTAAATAATTGATACAAGACAAATCAAAATTAATATTTTTATCTCTAAGTTATCAAAAAATCAATATAATCGTAAAAATTTAATAAGGGAAATTTATGGCATTTGAAAATGTATTAAAAGCGATTGAAGATATAAAAAATGGCAAAATGGTAATTATGGTCGATGACGAGGACCGTGAGAATGAAGGGGACTTGGTCTTTTCAGCGGCAAGCAGCGATATGCAAAAGGTAAATTTTGCGATCACTCATGCAAAAGGTGTGCTTTGCCTTGCGATGGATGAAGCAAACGCAAAAAGACTTGATTTGCCACTAATGGTTTCTAAAAATACATCCAGTCACGAAACTGCATTTACTGTCACAATTGACGCAAAGGAAGCAACGACAGGCGTAAGTGCTTATGAGCGAGATATGACGATTAGACTTGCTGCTAGTACTGATTCAGTGCCTGAAAATTTTGTAAGGCCTGGGCATATATTTCCGCTTATTGCAAAAAAAGGCGGCGTCCTCGTTCGTACAGGTCACACTGAAGGATCAGTTGATCTTTGCAAACTTGCTGGCGTTAGTCCAATGGCAGCGATTTGCGAGATCGTAAAAGAAGATGGCACAATGGCAAGACGTGATTATTTGGAGGAATTCTGTAAAAAATTTAACCTAAATATGATAAGCGTTTCTGAATTAGTAGAATACAGACTTAGCCACGAAAGCTTAATAGAAGTTTCGCCTGCAAAGAGTGTAAAAATCTGTGGTTTTGAAGCAAAAAGATATGACATAAAAGATCACGAAAATAAAAATCACGCTGCCTATGTTTTTGGAGAGATAAAAGCACAAACTAATGTAAAATTTCAAAAAATAAGCAAAGACCATGAGCTTTTAAGCGGAGATAAATTTGATAATTTGTTAAAGTCGTTGGATTTTTTAAGTAAAAATGGTGGAGTGTTACTATTTTTAGACGGCAATAAAAGCAATGCAAGCTCGCAAAAAGATTATGGCATTGGGGCACAAATTTTAAAGTATTTTGGCATAAGTGAAATTGAGCTTTTAAGCTCAAATAAAAATAAAGAATTTGTAAGCTTAGCAGGTTTTGGTCTTGATATAAAAGGCTATAAAGAAATTTAAATAGATAGCCTTTTGACGCTTTTTATTTAACGCGGATATTAATCATCCTAATAGCAAAATTCTTCACTTGGAAAAATTTTGCCTTTTACATCATTTGCGTAGGATTGCACACTCTTTCTTACAATATCCGCTCCATCAAGATAGCGTTTTACAAATTTTGGTTTAAAGTCTTCAAAAAAACCAAGCATATCAGACCACACAAGCACTTGTCCATCGACATTTACTCCAGACCCAATGCCAATAACTGGCACATGAACTTGCTTTGTTATCTCACTAGCCACGCCACTCATCGTACCCTCAAGCAAGATACCAAACGCTCCAGCTTGCTCAAACGCCAAAGCCTCTTCAATTAATTCTTTTGCCTCGATCTCGCTTCTGCCTTTTATCTTATAGCCACCCTCAAATTTATAAAACTGAGGCTTTAAGCCGATATGAGCCATAACATTTATGCCCTCTTCGCAAAGGCGTTTTACTAAATTTACTTGATGCATACCAACTTCGAGCTTTACTGCATCAGCATTTGTCTGTTTGAAAAATTTCATCGCATTTTTTATCGCTTGCTTTTCATTTGTGTAGCTACCAAATGGCATATCAGCCATGATAAAAGTATTTTTAGCTCCGTTACAAACGGCCTTTGTATGATAAAGCATGGTATTCATGTCCGCGCTTATCGTGCTTTCTTGCATATTAAAACTCATATTTAAGCTATCGCCAACCAAAATAATATCAGCATAATCATCAAAAAGCTTAGCAAATAACGCATCATAGGCTGTTATCATTACAATAGGCTCAATGTCTTTTTTATTTTTTATATCATTTATGCTTAGTTTTTTCTTCTGAGTTTTTTCATTTTTCATTGCAAGCTCCAAGGATTTTTAGCTAAAAGGCTAACAATTTTATCAAATTTTTGCTACAATTACGCCAATTTCTTAAGGACATAAAAATGGGTATATTAAAAAGGCTTGAAATAGATTACTCTTATGATATAGTTGAAGAATTTTTATCTCACTATGCTTTAATGTGCGATTTACTCGAGCCTTTGATAATAAATTTAGGAAGAGCTGATAAATATAAAGATAGCATCCTAGAGCTTACTAGGATTTTTCATAATATTAAATCAGCAGCAGGATTCATGCATCTTGATCCGATATTAAAGCTTACAACTTTAGCTGAAGAGATAACTCAAGAGGCAAGAAGTCTAAAAGGGCCAGCAAATGATAAATTTATAGATTGGTTACTACTTATTAGCGATCAGTTTAATAAATATAAAGATGACGTCGAGAACGATTTTGAATATTTTAGCGTTCTTGAGCCAAAAATCATTGATGTGCCTGCAAAACTTAACTAAATAATTCACTAACCATTTTATTTTTTGGGAGCGACTTGGCTTCGACAGGAGCAGAGTGTGTACGGTGGCACGTCGCTTTGAGCAAAGCGTAAAAAGCTTAAATTAAATTTAAACGCAAACAACGTTAATTTCGCTCCTGCTTACGCTAAAGCTGCGTAAGTTCAGTTGAGCCTTGCTTAGTCTAATTCTAGCTAGGACAAAAGCAAGTAATTTAGCTAGAGTAGGCTCGCAAAGTGACTGCTTGCTAGCTGAAATTTTAGTCTTAGTCTAAATTTTGGTTTTGGAAAGTGAGCCTTTTTAGATGAAATTTTCACTTTTGCTAAGCGTGTAGAGGCTGTATGCATTTTGTTTTTGGACAGGGGTTCGATCCCCCTCGCTTCCACCATTTTATACTTTTTAATTCATTTCAATCTTTTTAAAAACCTTTCAAGAAATACGATAAGAACAACTTTTGATATATATTATTTATTTAAATTGTTTTCAATATTTTTAAATCTTTTTAATTGCCTTTAAGGACTTTTTACGGATAATTTAAAGGATAAAATATTGTCCGCTAAAAAATATCCGTAAAAAATCGTTACTTGATTTTTAGGGGCTTGTGGACACTAAAAGGACAAAAATGCCAAAAATTAACCCTCCCTTGACGGACACAGCTATAAGAGCCTTAAAACCCAAAGATAAGGTTTATAAAAAATCTGACGGACAAAATTTATTTATTTTCATCGAGCCAAGCGGTCGTAAATTTTTTGCACTTGAATACAAAAGTCCTCTTACATTAAAAACACGCCGAATGGCCCTGGGGAATTATCCTGATCTTAGTCTCTCAGCCGCCAGAGAAAAACGCAGAGAGTTCGCCGCTCAGATACTAGATGGCATTGATCCGCTAGTAAGTAAAAAGAGTAGTAAAACGACACTAAACGACATCGCTGCAAAATGGCTAGATATAAAATCCGCGAACATAACTCCGAACTACTTAAAAAAACAAAATTTGATTTTTAACAAGCACGTTGCACCATATTTAGGCGATCGGCCATTGGATAATATAAAAGCAGTAGAAATAATAGACATCTTAAAGATCATAGAGAAAGCTGGAAATTTAGAAACCATCAAGCGTGTATTTATCTTGCTAAATCAAATTTTTAGATATGCCGTCACCTATGAGATAATCGCTCATAACGTCGTAGCCGATATAAATTTCAAATACGCCTTTAAAACCGCCAAGCCTAAAAATTTCCCTACTATCACAGATGAAAACGAGATACGCACGTTACTTGCGTCAGTAGATGGATATAATGGCGACATAAAAACAAAAGTCGCATTAAATCTTGCGATCTATACGGCAATGCGCCCATTTAATGTCAGAGCTGCTAAGTGGGATGAGTTTGATCTATCCGCTAAAATTTGGACGGTAAAAGCAGATAAAATGAAAATGAAAGATGCATTTAGACTACCACTAGCCGATCAAGTCGTAAATTTATTGAAAGACTACACTAAAATTTGCGGAAGCACCGAAGGGTATCTTTTCCCTAGTACACTATCCAAAAGCCGTCCAATGAGTGAAAATACGTTAAATACAGCACTAAGACGCATGGGATATAGCAAAGATGAGATCGTTTCTCATGGCTTTCGTGCGATGTTTTCAACTATGGCCAACGAAAAAAGAAATGAACATGGTTGCCATGCTGACATCATCGAACGATGCCTTGCACACAAGGACAAGGATAAAGTAAGAGAAGCTTACAATAGAGCTCAAAATTTAGCAGATATGAAGATGTTGATGCAGTGGTGGGCAGATTATTTGGATGAGTTGGTAAAATAATATGTAATATATTAGGTATTATTTTACATCGGTATAGCAATTGTGCTCCATTTAATAGTTTGATTGCTTTATCTGAGGGCGCAAATAGAGATAGTAGCGGCAAAAAACGGTCTTAAAATTTTAAACAACACAGCCACCAGCTAATTTGTATTTCTTTATATCCGACTCTTTTATTTTATTAAGACACCCAGATACATTATTATTTTTTTCAAACGGATTTCTAAAAAAAGGCTTCTCATCTTTTAAAAATTTACTATACTTTTCTGAATACTGTTCATAAAAAGAAAGCTCTTTGTGCTTTTTTTCTAGTTGCAACATTTCTTCTATCTCTTCTATATCTTTTTTTAATTTTTCTAATCTTGACATCCTATCCTCTTTCAGCAGTTCTTATAAAAGAGTTGCCTGTGCTACTCGCAATAACTTTAGTTATAGGTGTTCTAGCAAAAGTTAAAGTCATTGTGTGATGGACACTTAAAACAGCATCTTGCAAATTTTGGTCTGCCTCTAAGTCCTCTATTTTTAGTCCTATATCTTTACAAAATTTTTTACTGTAATGCCTACTATGAACCTTCGACTCTCCATGGTCGTTTAATTTTCCTACTATATCGTTTACCTTTTCCACTTCATTGCAATTATTATACATATTGGCACTTAACCAGTCTTTAACTAATTTTTCAGATAAGCTCATAGCATCTGCGACCAATCTCAGTATGGACGGCGGATATTTTCTTAAAACTATGTCCCAGTAAGGCATATTTGCTGGGTCATCTTTTATTTCTCTTTTTGCTTCAAAAAAATCTCTTGCTATATTCTCCGCTGGTATTCCTCCAAATTGTGGATCGGTTGGTCCAAGACTTGAGTGGTTCCCCATCACTATACTTTTTGCGGAACAAGCAATCATCGTACCGGCAGACATCGCAAGATGAGGAACGATTACTCTTATATTATTCCCAAATTTTGATTTTAAATAATTCACTATAGACTCTGCTGCCGTAGGATCACCTCCGGGCGTGTGTAAAACAAGATCAAGCCCTTTACTACAATCAATTCCATTCATAACAGCCATAAAACCTTCTACATCGCTATCATTAATATCTATATTATCGGCGAAAGATTTTGTTAAAAAAGCTGAATAGTATATAATGGTATTCCTATTTGTAACTTTCGATAATCCCTCTATATACTTTTTTCTTGTTTTGTCAACTACAGACTCGCCTTGAAAATCCATCTCATCTAAAATTTCACCCCAACTAGCCATATCCATCCTCCTTTTCGTATTTTAACCATGTATGGCTAAAATTTTATATCCACCACCTATTACCTGTACAAATTTACGCATAGACGTTTTTGATTCATCTTCTAAAAAGTGGATAAGTCGCTTTTGCAACAACACTTTACTATCTTGATTTTTGCTACTCATATTCTCTCCTCCCAATTAGCGGCCTTCCATTTCAAAAATTCTAGTTTTATTTTTTTCGTAGTCGTATACTTCTATTTCTACACTACCTCCTACCTTGGATATACTTTTAACGTTTACGATCTTATATTTGCCGTCCTTGCAGTCATATATCTCTATATCTCGCCCACGCCTTACAAGATTTCCTTTTCCTATTTCCACGCATTCCCCAGTTTTTAAATCATAACCGCCCCAAGCAAAACAACTTATTGCAACCATCAAAAATAAAACAAATTTACCCATTTTAAAACCCTCTTCTTCTTACTTTAAATGGATCTTTGTACCCCTTTTTACCCGTATACGGATTTACGTTGCCCTTCGTGCTGTAGTTGTTTAGTCTTGTGCCGTCTTTTCTGGTTTTATAGTGCGGCATCACATAGGTTCCGTTTTTCTTCATGTAGCCTCGCGTTCTTTGTGCACCTTCGGCTACGCTAGCCAAAACAAACAGCGCGATCATACACGCTAAAATTTTCTTTAGCATAGTTTATTTTTTCCTTTTTATGTTACGCTACTTCATAAGCGGGGCGTGGCGCCATATGGTTAAAAAATCAATCAAGAAAACTACCTTCATAGTTTTCGGTAAATAAAATTTCAAAGCAATCAACCATTTTTTTGTTGTAATCCATTCTTGTGTGATAGAAAGTTTCATCATAATTAATACCAGTCGTTTCATCTATGCTTTTATGCTGTGCAGCATACTTGACTATATCCTCGCATACAGATTTTGCAGCCTCAAATTTCAGAATTTCATCTTTTATTAGTTCAACAAACTTTTTAGGAATTTTTAAATCATCTTTTGAAATAACATTAAAAATATTGTCAAATGCAGTGTCTATTATTTCTTTTTTCTCTATGTAGCTTAAATACGATGATTTAAACATAAAATATCTTAACTTATAATCTGTAATAATCAATATCCTAAAGAACCTTATAAAATATGTTAATTTCTTTTCCTCATTGTTAGATAGTGTTATTAAAAGATATCGCCAAAAACAACGATAATTCTCCTTCGTTATGGCTTTATTATCAATTATATCTTTAACAACGTCCAATATCTTTTCTTTAGCCGCTTCTTCCTTATCTTGAATAAGTATGTTCATGTTTATATTCAAAAGATTTACAACACCGCTATTGTCGCCATTTATAACAACTGCTTTCGTATTTTTCGAAATTTTACCCATTAATAACCTTATTCCCCGATGATTTCTTTTAAATTTTCAAGCTCATTTTTCCACTTTTTAAGTATTGCATTATTGCCGTACTCTTTGAAAAGTTCTATAAGTTCCATTAACTCTGTGCTTACTTCGGTTTGATGTCCATTGGCTATATTGCCGTGATTCGAGCCGTTTACAATTATAGAGTTAGTGTTGTTCGAAATTTTTGTATCGGACAACCTTATCCCCTGTTCCTTTAAAATTTTGAGCTCGTACTTTTTCGGTACATCGCCTCTTTGCTTCCAGTTTCTAACCGTAAAAATACTAACCCCCATTTCGTTTGCGAGCTCTTCGTCGGTTTTTACATCGAATATTCTCTTCATTTGAGCTACCTTTTCTTCGCCGCTATTCATCTTTTTAGCTCCTCCTAATCTAAAATGAGTTATATTTTGAGTTCTAAACCTTGACATCTAATTCATAATGAGTTATAATTCACTCAAAAAATGAATAAGTTTTTTTAATTTAAGACGCAAAAACAAAAAGTCTTAAATTAAAAGCTTTGATTTTTACCGTAGATTATAGCGAATTTGGACTAAAAAGGATTTATTTATGAGACGTAGCGATCCAAGTGAGGTTATCAAGCTCAAGACTATCGGCGACAGACTAGAGGCTATTAGGCTGATTTTCGGACTGGAGCAGGTTAAGATTTGTAGATTTTTAAAAACCACGAAATACATCTTTAACGAGGTGCGTTTCGGCCGCAAGCTCATCCCTTACGAGTGGGTGATAAAGCTCGCCGAAAAATATAACCTCAATCAAAACTGGATATATCAAGGACAAGGCGAAATTTTTAGTAAAAGGAGAAACGATGCGTAGAGAAAATTTAAAAAGACGCATTTTGCGCGTATTACGGAAATGCGAGCATGATTTTGCTTTTCATCATAACTGCGTAATCACGGACGATGTAAATACTCAGCCGCGAGAAGACTATAGTTGGCGCATAGATAACTGCGAAATTCTAAAAGAGCTAGACGCGCTTTTGGCGGTTATTTCGCGAATTAGGGGCAGAGATATTTACCCTCTACGTGCTTGTGGTAATAAGTCCCGACGGAAGGCGCGCTAATGAGCTCTCTAAAAACGCTTTTAGGCACGCCGCAAAATTTATATTCGGGTTTTGACCCGTGGAATTTTACGAGCATGGTTTTTGAGGCTTCGTCGTATCCGACGTATGCGATTGCGGAGGATTGAACTTTTACGATATTCATTGTTTTAGCTCCTTTGGGGTTTCGTTTCGTGATTTGATTATATCCCAAAGGAGTTAAAAGAGTGAATTTGATGAAAAAGGATTTAGGATGACTGAGCAATTTGCCTTAAGCGTTATTGCAGTAGTTGTTTGTGCTTTTGTAGGCGGTGCTATGTTTACGCTTGGCATGTTGGCTTTATTTTTTAAAAAAAGGAGCTAGCTCATGACAACGATGAGGGAGTATATACGTGTAGATCATGCTAGCATACTTGAAACATGCAAGAAAAATCTACAAAATTTAAGCTATCTTGACCGCAAGCATGACAGGCATGATCGCTTTAAAATATACGAGCACGCCCTTTTCGTTAAGCAAAACTACCTTTGCCCACATTTTGATGAAGTGGCAGATATATACTACAAAGCACTTGAATGCGCATCGAGTGAAAGCGAGATAGCAGACTACGTTTCAAAGCATACTGGTAAAAACAAAGCTGCAATTTACTTTTACTTTAGACGTTTTCGTTTTAAAAACCCTGAGTTTGCACATGAAGTCGTAAAAATTTTAAAGAAATTTATAAAAGAAAATAGTCTCTTTTCGGATGTGCATAATGGATAATAATATATTTCAAACGATAAAACAAACAATATCTAAGCATGATTTTAAAGATTTTGCACAAAGTGTTTATGGTATCGAGTTTAAAAGTGGAAATGCTTATTGCCCATTTCATGACCATGGTCATAATACACCTAGTCTTGGTATCAATTCTGATTCTAACGGTGCATTCTTTAAATGCTTTGCATGCAATGCCAGTGGGGATATAATAAAATTTGTTGAGTTAAAAGAGCATCTCTCACCACTTCAAGCAGCCAAAAAAGTTTGTGATCACTTCGGCATCCAAAATACCATCAACGCAAAAGAGATGAGCGAGGAAGAGAAAGCAGCCTACGAAGCACACCAAGCCATTTTAAAGGCTGAAAATGAAGCTCGTATGAAAAAAGAAGCTGAGCAAAGAGCAAAAAAAGAGCTTGCCCTTAAAGCCAGGCTGGCCAAGATAGCTCCACAACTTGTGGAAAATAAGCTTAAAAATTACGATCTTATCAAAGATCAAATTTCAGCACTATTCCCAACACAAATCAATAACTTTGATTCATATAGCCGTGAGCTTATAGGATATAGCTTTGAGCATAAAAGCCTAGCGATTATTATAAGAGATGCTAACGGCGCACCTATAAATATCAAATATAGAGAGAAATTTGCCTATGATACGTATAAGGGTGAGCTGACAAGCGAGAGAATGCCTGGAAAGTGGATAGGCGAAAGCGGCGCACATGCTAGCCCTTTTCCTCTAAATTTTTACGATGATTATAAAGGTAGTAATGTAGTCATTTGCGAAGGCGAGAAAGATGCATTAAATTTGATGTGTTTTAATGTTTGTGCTTTGACGCTTGGTGGTGTAACTGCTAGCTGGGAAGAATACAAAGAGCTTCTAAGAGATAAGCATGTATTTATCTGGTTTGATCACGATGAGGCCGGATATGAAAATGCGATAAAGAAATTTTATGAGATCAAAGATGTAGCTAGAAGCGTACGAATAGTGCTATTTTATATGATCGGCAAAAACTTTTCAAAAGGTTATGATATTAGCGATTATCTCTATGACCATACCTTTAAATTTCAAAACGCTAGCCCACTTGAAGTAGTGGCCTTTAGCTGTTTTGAACCGACGAACGTCGTTATTGACGAGATTTGCGAATACTTTCCGAATCTTTCTGCAAAGCTTGATAGGTATAAAACCAAAAAGATCGTTAAGCATTTTGATGAAATTTTTAGAGAAATTTTAACCCAAGATGAAGATGGAAACTATGTAAATATCTTTCCGGTCAAGGGCGAGCTAGACGAAGCTTATATACAAGCCATTTTAAAACAGGCAAAAGAGCTTAAGAGAAAATTTGGCGAAAAGTATGACCGATTTAAAAAAGCTTATTTTGAAGGATTTTTACTAGAGGATGGAGAAAAAGGAGACTTTGATAAATTTAGTGAAGTCTGGGACAAACTTTTATATATAAACAAAACAGTTTTAACAAACTATCATCAAACTCATATCACCGATATGACAGAGAGCTTTAGAAAAAGCCTTAACAAAATCGGCTATCAAACGGCCCAATACCGTGGTGAGCTATACTTTTGGACTAAAACTCACTATGCAAAACTTGACCTGCCTACGCTAAGCTACTTCATCCAAGAGCACTGGATGAACAAAGCCTGCGTAGATAAGAAAAAAGCTAGCGCAAAAAACGCAAAAGAGATCATCGATAATATCTTAAATACTGCAAAACCGCTAGATTTTGTAAGAAGAGATGATGCACGTCGCATAGTAAATTTCAAAAATGGCACACTATTTATTAGTAAAAATGGTGTGAGAACCTTTAAACCTATGCACGATCCACGTGATGCGACATTAAACATCTTAGAATTTAACTATGACAAAAGTGCAAAATGCCACAAATGGCACAACTTCTTGCGTCAAGTTTTGCCTGATGAGGACGACCGAAAAACACTTATGGAGTTTATCGGCTACTGCTTTTTACCTAGCCATGATTTTGAAAGCTTCTTATTTTTATATGGCAAAAGTGGCGCTAATGGCAAGAGCGTTATTTTAAGCGTTATTAGAGATTTTTTCGGAGCTGAAAATGTCTCATCACTTCAGCTTCAGCAGTTTGAAGGACACCAGACACATGCGCTTGTAGGCAAATTTTTAAATATCGGCTCAGAGATAGATAAAAACGGCACCGATAAAGGTCAACTCTCAGTTTTAAAAACGCTAGTTTCGGCAAAAGATGAAGTTAGCATAAACCCAAAGGGTGAAACACCATTTAGCCTTCCGCCTAGCGAAAAGCCAAAGCTTGCCTTTGCTGGTAACGAAAAACCAAAACAAAACCTAGACAACGGCTTTTTTAGACGTATGCTAGTTTTGACATTTGATACAGAGATTGAAGACGATAGGAAGATTAGAAATTTATCTGATCGCTTTGCTGATGAGATGAGTGGGATATTTTCTTTAGCTATGGAGGGACTTGATAGGCTAATAGTTCAAGGCAAATTTACAAAGTCTAAACGAATGCTTGGCGAGATCGAAGAGTATAAAGATGAAGTAAATCCTATGCGAACATTTGTCAAGGATGCCATTGTAGCTGATACAAACTGGCTCGTGCCAAACACTTATTTATATCAAGTTTATAAATCATATGTCGAGGGCAAAGGTGGCGTTGCGATGAAAGAGCAAAAATTCTTTGGAGCACTTAAAGAAGAATTGCTTTTAAAAAATATAGTAGTAACAAAAGGACAAAAGCGTCTTTCTACTATCTATACTGGTATAACGTCAAATAAGCCTTATTGCACATTTGGCATTAAACTTAGCGATGCGAATTTAGATTTTGATTCGATTAGCATAAGTGGATCTCAAGTAATGATAGAGGCTATGAATATCTATCAAGCAAACGGAGCGGCTCCAGATGTTGATTGATTACAAAAGCTATATTTATTATTTATTTAAAAATGTCTTATCTTGTCTTATCAATGTCTTATCTAAGATAAGACAGGCAAAAGCCCTTTTTATCGTGGTTTTGATAGGGGTGTCTTATTGTCTTATCACTTTTTGCACATATTGCTTTATTTTTTGTTACTTAATCTTTTTTTATATATTTTTTTTAATTTATTTTAATCTTTTTTTTATAGAGCAATATAGAAAAAAAGATAAGACAATAAGACAAGTTAGTTTTAATTCGATTTTTAGGTGCTTTAAGTGTCTTATCATATCTAAGACATTGATAAGACAGCTAAGACACAAAAAGGAAAATAGATGAAGCAGATGAACGAAACGCAGCAAAAAGCTTTTGAGATATATCTCGAAAGTGCGACGTTTGAGAGCGACTATAAGCCTATTAGCGAAGAGCAGCTAGCTTCAAAGCTTGACGCTCTAGGATTAAAAGGATCAAGCAGCTCTATAAACCGCTGGAAAAAGGATTTTAATTGGGCGCAAGCCTTGCAAAACAAGGTGACGCTAGCCATGAGCGAGGATAAGCAAACTAGAAATTTGCTTCAAAGATCAAGCTTAGAAACTGTAGTTAAAAACACCAAGGTTGATATCGAGCGAAACAATGTCTTGCTAGCTGCTAGCTATGAGATCATGGAGGGCGAAGCAAAGCGCATCGTAGCAAAACAAAGAGAGACTGGCACACTTAGCGACGAGGACTTTGAGCGAGCGAAATTTATCTCTACGCTTTCAGCAGGCAGAAGCGACAAGATGCTAGACCGCCTAGCCATCATGCCACCAGAGGCTGTTTCAGCTCAGCAGCTTTTATCTCGTTTAAATGGGGTCAAGGTTGAGTTTGAGGAGGATGTTATCGATGCAGAGGTGCAAGATGAAAAAACTAGTTCTTAGGCTTATGCTGGCTTTTACGCTAGTTATTATCTTAGCGATATTTCAAAATTTAGCAAATTTATAAAGGATAGAAGATGAACGTAGGATATTTTAAACGCAAAAGCTACAAAAACGCTGATGGCGAGGAGATTGGATATATAGGTGGGACTATCATGATCCCATTTTTAAGACCCATAGAGGTCGTGATGTTTGGCACAAGCGCAGAAGACAGGCAGAAAAATAAAGACTTTCCAGGCTTTCATCTTGCCCTTCAAAAGCCAAAAGGCTATGAAGGTGGCAGACAGATAATAGGCGCACTATGGGGCAGAAAGAGCAAAGATGGTACAAAAAGCTACTTAAGCGGCTTCATTGAGACACCAGCTGTACCAGGCTATAAAGTCTATATCGCCCTTTTTAATGCTGGCGAAAACGCCAAAGAGGGCGTGCTATATGACGTTGTTTGGAATGCTCCTAGACGCAGTGAACAGCAAGATATACCACCTAGCGAAGATACAAACACCGATTTTTATGAAGATGATCAAGATATACCATTTTAAGGAGATGATATGCAAATTTCAGTAGACGTAGAAGTCGATATAGATGATATTATAAATGACTGCGGTGCACAAGAAGTATTAAAAAGAATAGATATAGACGATATTATAAATTTTATTAACGACCAGAATGCAGAAGATCTAGCAGATAACCTTATTGATGCAATAGATAACTTTAGCGAAGATTCTCTTAAAATGATAGCTTACAAAATTAGTGACGATGCAGCAAGAACTCTTCTAGAAGCCATCAATATTTATCATAGGGATTTTTAGTATGGAAACTTTTAAAATTTACGTTTGTAGTCCCTACTCAGTATTTGGGAACGATAAGAAAAAGGCAAGAGAGGTAGCCATCAAGGCGCTAGCAGAAGCCAACGAGTATTTTAACGGCGATGAGAAGTATGAGCTATTTAGCCCAGTTTTAAGCAACTCCGCCTATAGAAATTTAAGCTACCCAGAGGTTATGGCGATCTGCCTAAAACAGCTTGATAGTTGTGGCGCAATATTTATACCTAGTGAAAAAACTTGTGATCCAGACATCACTCAAAGCTCAAAAGGTATTTTGATGGAGATGAACCACGCTTTACTAAACGACTATGCGATTTACGATCCGGGCGCGCTGTTCGGGGCGATTGAAATATAGGATAATAAATGACTACAGCAGAGCTAAAAGACGCAGCCATCTTTGTGATGGCTTATTCGTTTTTAAAGATGGATAGCACGCAAGATCTAGGGCTTTTCATTAATAAAAAGGCGAGCAAATTTATAGATGAGCTGATTGAGATTATGTCGCCTATTGTGCAGCACTACTATGCTTTTAAAGAGCGTATAGAGCTTCAGATAACAGCCCTTGAAAACAAGGCCAGCATTTGCAAAAGTGATTTTAGCACCACAGCACCACAACTTGCTTGTGACCTGCTCTATCTAAAATTTGCACCAAACAACCGTAAAGGGCAGAGATTAGCACCCATGCTGGCGGAATTTTACGCTTGCAATAAAGATAAGATAGCGTATATTCTAAACAAAAGTTACGACACGAAATACAGCAAGGAAGCCGAGGACAGCCAGAACCTAGCGTATTTTTACATTGAAAATATTTAAAGGATAAAAAATGACGACGCAAGAAATGATCGAAGTAATGCAAGCTTACGATAAAGGCGAGACAATAGAGGTTAAACTTTTTGGAGAAACCACTTGGGAAACATCGATTACCCCCACTTGGGATTGGCAGCTTAATGACTATCGTATAAAGCCCAAAATACAAAAATCAGAGGGCACCGGTTTAATGATTTGGAAACGAAGCGAAGGCGAGCCGCTACATCCCAAAAGTCATTTTTACCAAAGCTCATACATAAAAAGAGAAAGAAACGTAGACGATTATGTCTATTGCGACGACATCCTTTGGTATTGGGAGTATAAAGACGAAGACGGCTTTTGGCATAAAACGGATTATCGTGCAACGAGAGCCGAGATAGTAGAAAAGTTATCAAATTTTAGCGACTTTAGCCCTCTTTACGCGCTTGGCTTTAGACTACCATAAAAACTAAAGGATAAAAAATGACACCACTTTTACCTATAACAGATCCTATCACGACTAAGCAGGCTTGCGAGCTTTTAAAGTGCAACGCCGTGACCTTATGGCGCTACGTCAGAGATGGTAAATTTAAAAAGTATGCCATCACTCGCAAAAATGTCCTCTACTCCACAAGCGAGATCATGGCATTTCTTGAAGCCTCAGTAGTCTCATCGCCTAGGGTTTAAAGGACTTTGGCTAAAATAATGAGAAAAGGACAAAGCAAAAGGAGAAGCGATGAGCGAGGAAAATATCGTTAAACGAGTATGCAAAGAGTTAAATTTAACCCAAAGAGAGCTAGCGGAGATTATCAAGGTAAATTCAGGCACGCCGGCACAGTGGGTAACAAAGGGTGAAGTTCCGCCAACATATCAGTATCTTTTAGAACTCATGTTAGAAAACAAACGCCTAAAAGAAAAAATTGCAAAGCTAGCTACCTTCAAGGAATTGCTAAACGAAATTTAGAGCAACGGAAATTCCGTCGCTCTAAAATCCAAATAAACTTTTTATAAAAAAATATTATTTACAATAAAAAAATAATTGACTTATATTATTTAAAATAGTATAATTCTTTTAAAATATGATTTTAAATCAATTCTTGAAAGGATTTTACTATGAATGCATTAGAGAAAAAAGATAGTTCTCAAGTCGAAATTTTAAATTTCCAAACATTTACTACTGATTACGTCGCCAAACGCTATGGCACTTCCGTAACCAATATTAGAGATCATAAACGAGAACATGCCGACGAAATTTTTGAAAATATACATTTTATTGAGGAGACAAATAAATTTAGTAAGCCAGTCATCAAATGGACACTTCGAGGTATCATCAAGCTAGGTATGTTTATCCGCTCTAAAGAGGCTAAAAATTTCCGCTCATGGGCAGAGGCTGAGCTTGAAAAGTCATTGAAAAAGTTAGAGGACGAGCTAAAGGCTTCTCGTGAGCTAGGTGAGAAGATCAAGCTCTTAGAGAGTAGCTCGGATGAGAAGTATAGAGAAATTTACGATCTACGCTCTAAGCTAAAGTTTGAAAAGAAAATGAGCGAGGCAAGATATGAAGCCATGCAAGATCTAAGAGACAAACTAAACAAAAAGACCACTCCAGAGCTAGAAGAGCTACGAAGTAGGACGAGATTTTTAGAAGAGGAGCTAGAGCGCATAAACAAGCAGATACCAAACGGCGATGATCTTGATTATTACCGTTCGCTCGAGAGCAAGGTAGAAGCACTGCAGCAAGAGCTATACGACAAAGAGCATGAAAACTTTGACCTACAAAGCGAGAAGTGGGGTTATATGCAAGGTCAAGGTAAGATCATAAACGACATAGTAGCTAAGCTTGAAACCATCTACGCTGCAAGTAAGACCGTGCAAGATGAGCTATTTTACTATATATCAGCCCTTAAAAAGAGTGCAAACGAACCCATAAAATACCACCAGCTACCAACTATAAAGGCAAAAAGTGATGAAAGATAAAAAATTATATAGAAGCGAGCAGGCGATGAAAGATAAAAATCCTTTTAAAAATGAGCTCTTAATGGCTCTAAACACATATGATACAAATGAGATCATAGCTAGGCTAAGAAGCGTGCTAGACCAGCTTGCTCCAAATGAGCGAAATGTCTTTATCGTGCCAGTACTTATAACGCAAATTTGTGATAATGATGGATGCGTGATAGTTAATGGCAACAGCCAGATAGGCGACGGCAATATCCAAAACAATGCAGGAAGGGCACTATGATAGTATATATGATCTTTAGCGCCGTCCTCCTTGGTGCTGGTGTGGTTATAGGGCTTATGCTCTCAAATCTCAAAGAGCTAAAACCCTTCATAGAGAAGATATCTTTTTAAAGTGCAGGGCTTATGTTCTTAAAAATTTATAAGAACTAAAGCCCTAGCCTGCCCGTCCTGCAAGGCTTTATCGCCGTAGCGACCTTTTTACACTCGCCCCTTAACCTGCCCTGCTCACAAGCTCCAAAGCTGACTAAACTCACTCCTCTACCAATAAGCTCCAATACTGCCACAATTTGCTGCAATCATCTTTTTCACACTATCCTCTGCCACAAACTCGTCCCTGCCATAAGCTCCAACGCTGGCGCGTCCAAGCGGCTGGCTTGTCAAAGAATTTTTTACTTATTTTTTATCAGCAGATTAGATAAAAGTGCGTGTTTTTAGATATTGTCACCATTTTAACCGCTCACAATATGAAAAAAGTTTGAAAAATTTTAAAATTTTTAGTGTGACTGTAGTATTGTATGGCGCGAGCCAAGTGGGTTCATAGCCCCCCCCTATCAAAGATTTTATGGCCAGCTTTGATCTAGCAAGCAGCTCGCACGCACCAACCAACGCACACACGCCAGCCAAGCCAACATAGCTAGCACGCCCACACAAAGACCACTAGGCACATTAATTGCTTCGTAATTTTTCGTAATGTCCTAACCACAAGTGAGAAACAATCCACAAATTCCCACGCATTTCGCTCAAAGCTAATGCGCCCAAGCATTCCGCATCATCATGCTATCAAACCACACAATCGCAACTGTAAAAGAAATTTTGACAGTTGAGATTTTGCACTTTCACGCTATTAAATAGCACAACAAAAATACCAAAGCCAATGCACCAAGCCAATAATCCATAAATTTCTATCCAAAGCTCACGCATCCAAGTATCACACACCACACCAAAGCTTAAAAAACAAAACTAATCTATCTTTCAAAAAGCCGCTCTAACCTTAAACAAAATTACTATTTTTCATAAAAAATTAGCCAAATTTGCCCACTCTAACCTTAAACAACTTTTCTTTACTACACGAAAAAGCCGTATTTTAGGCACTTTATTATTTTTAGTATTGAAAAGTATAATTTTCATGACTAAATTTTCAAGCCATTTTTTGACCATTTTTGCCAAACTAACCTTAAGCCATTTTTCTCAAAAACAGACACGATTAGCGTGCAAATTTTTATTTTTTACGCAGTAAATATCCGGCCAAAATAGACGCCATACACCAAAAATAGCGACGGCCTATGCATAATAAAGCTACAAACAAGCCAAATCCACACCGACCACACATCAAAAAGCCACAAAATACACACCAAAAGCCACCAAGTATGTAAAAATGGGCTGGGATTACTCTCAAAAACTCACACACTCACCCCACCCCGACAAGCCATCTCATTACTTGCTTTGGCCGCTACTGGTGTTCGAACTTACGCCACTACTCCTAAGAAAAAAAGCCAAACCGCACCGAGCACCTTGTGTCGCAGCTCGCCTACTGTAATAGTTCCATGATGACCATTTACTAATCACATGGTAGTTAAGGCAAAACAAAACCTTAACCTAAACACAGGTCGAATCAGTTTGAATAAAAAATTGATAAAATTGCAGAATAATAAAAGACAAAGGTTAAACATGCAGTCAAAAGAGCTTAATGAGCTTTTTTCAGAAGATAGACTAAAAGCATACACTAGTGATGATGAGCATAGAGCAAATCTACTGCTTATTGGCCAGCTAGCACCAAAACTTGGCATCATCGAAATCATTACAAGAAATAAAACAGCACAAATTTTAGGAAACATGGATAGCGTTTTCATATCACGCCAAACATTTGGTTATTGGTGTAGAGTGATAGACCAAAACAAAATACACAACGATCTACTCGATCTACGTGGATTAAATTTATCAAAATACTCTAAATTTAATCGGCAAAGCAAAAGCACTATGCTAAATTATAAAAAAGTAAAGATATGTTATTCGCTACTTCTGACCATTAGGAATAGGGCTTTACATTGGGAAAATCTATATAAGCTAAACACCGATGGCACACCGCGTATATCAACCAACTTAGATGGCATAGTAGTAGGCGTAGACCCTGAAAATTTAAAGCTTTTTATAAATGATATTTTATGCTGTTTTAATGAAGATTTAAAGGGATATCTTGAGTGAGGGCTTTAAAGCGCCCCCGGTGAATTGTAGGTTAATTATAACCGAAATCTTATTAAAAGTAAAGGAGCACCCTTTACTCCGGAAATTTGATCTTAGAGCTTCCAAAAGAACCGCCACTTTGCCTGCTTTGACGCAAAAGCCCTATGTCTAGCTTCACACCATCAGCACTTGCAGCGTCTTTTATACGCTTAAATTTAGCCTCCGCCCTCGCCTTAGCCTCGCGCAGATCTGCAACACTTAGTTTTGCGACCCTTTCATTGTGAGCTTTTGCCTTTGCCACCTTCTCTTCATCTTTTGAGTTTGGTATTTTTACAGGTACGAGTTCTTCATACTCTTTTCGCGCCTTTTTTAGCTCCTTGCCGTACTCTTTTTCTTTATTAAACCTTCTTACACCAACGCCCCTTGCTATTATGCCACCATATCCTAGATCATCCTTATTGTAGTCTTTAGGTGCCACATCTAGCCCCGTGACGTCGGCAGTTGCCTGCGCTCCTAGCTGCTGTCCATAGCGGCCAAGAGGAGAGATTGGCGGGAAGTAGCTTTTTGTTAGCTCTAGCAACCTTTTTGTCATCTTTACAGCATTAGGATCATCATCACTTTCTATCTTATAGCCTAGCGTACTTTTACCACTTGCTATATTCATAGCTCCTCCGACAAAACCTCCGTTAAACTCTAGTTTGTCAAATCCATCAAACCTAAAGCCAGGCACCAAACGCCCGGAGTTAAAATACCAGTTTGTATTACCAACTCTCATCCAGCTTTTTACGCCTACCAAGTTTGGCAGTGCACCACTTTCAGCCCACTCCGGCTTTGCTAGGTTATCTCGCTCATTATCAGCACCCAGCCATGCGCTGCCGCCGCTATAAGCCAGCACGGCTTGCATCATCAAAAATCTATCCGGACGCTTTAGCGCGGCCTTTACGACCATCGGAGTTGATTTTACAGCATAGTGCAAAAATGGCTGAACCCCTGTTTTGTCAAGCATTTTTAGAGTGCCATTGAAGTGAGTAGAATAATCAACATATGAATACTGTGCATCTTTCATCGCAGCCTTTAGCTCATCTGCACTAAAATTGCTAAAGTCATTTACGTCAAAGCCCTTGTCTTTGGCAATAATTTCAAGATTTTTCTTAAACCTGGCTATTTTAAATACCTTATCCTCCATCGAGTAAAGATATCTAGCTTTCTCACCACTCCAGCTTCCCTCAGCCATATACGCCTCTTTTAGTGCCCAGGTTAAGATATTGCCTTTTGACTCACTTTGCAAAGGCTTTACCAGACCTTCAAGGTCATTTAAATGACTATCAAGCCCTAGCGAGTTAGCGAGATTCTCCCACCTTTTAAACTGCCTATCTCCTCTCAATGCAGCAGCAGTTATCTTCATAGCCTCGTTAAAGTCACCATGCAAAAACGCTAGAGCCATATTTGAGCCAAAGTTATATAAGTGTGTAAAAGGATTTTTTACAGTCACATTTACCTTGATGTGATCGATCAGTTTAAAATACATATTGTTAAATTTCGCCATCTCACGACCCAGCATCTCAGCCTCTGCTAGAGCGTTAGCGACGTCTTCTGGGACGTATTTGCCAGCTAGTGCACCATACTTTTTGATGCCACCGCCCACACTCTCATCAGACATCCTCACCCACTTTAGCCCATCAGCCCCCTCAGGTGGCGTATCTTTAGCAAATTTATCCGCAAAAAGCTTTAGAGTTTGAGCCTTAAGGAGTTGCTTTTTTTGCTCTAGGATCGTGTTTGTCACCGCAAAAGCTGCATCATCCTCGATCTGTCTTAACTGCTTTTGCTCCCAGCTCATCTGCTTTCTAGCAAAAAATTTGCTTTGCCTTAGCGACTTTGCGATACGGCTATTTTCCTTTGCTTCATCCATATGCTTTTTATAGTAGTGTTTGATGTAGTCTTTGATGACATTTTTTGACTCAAGCGCACCAGCATCCACCAGAGCTTGCGCCCCATCATCGATAGTTTTACGCACCTTTTCATATAGTGGCCTTACATATTCCGGCAGTTCGCTAGGATTCATCTCACCATCTAGCGCCTTAAACATCGCCTTTCTATTTTCTAGGCTTAGTTTGCCAAGATACTCTTTAAACTGCCCAGCTTGAGTATATATAGCAGCTGTTGTTCTATGATATTCTCCTAGCAGATCGTCTATATCTTTAGCATGCTCTCTAATATCTAATAACTTGCCAGCAAATGGTATGTTTTGATCAGCCCACTTTGCAGCTTTATCAAGCCCAAGGCTTGCCTTATCAAAAACATCATCAACCTTTAGCGCCCAACGGTCTAGTAGCTTATTTGATCTTTTTTGGATCTCTTTTAATGGACATTTTTCACTCATTTTTTACTCCTAACACAAGCTTAGTCCGTCTTTTATATTTCCATCTTTGTCTAGGTTTTTAGCTTTAAACTCTTCAAATTTAGCTACAGCCACCTTGTCTCCACTCTGAGCTGCTTTTTTTAGCTTGTTTAGCTCGGCAGTCTTTAGTATTGCCTCTTTTTTGATAGGATCTAGCTCATTAAAGTATGCTGCCTTTACTTCAAAGCTCATATTTTTTAGCCTTGCTCTATCTCCTACATCGGCTAACTCCTGAAGTGCGTTCTCTTTTATAGGTATACTATCTATTTGAGACTTTGCGTATGCGTCTACTCTTATATTTCCATCTTCTGCTATATCTATAAAAAATCTCTTTTTATCTCCATCTTTACCTATCTTGTCAAAGTAAATTTTACTATCGCTGATTACTTTAAAGTCTGCATTTTTTATATCGTTTTTTAGGACAGAGAGTTGCTTATCACTCAAATTTATGCTTTTACCTAGTTCTTTCGTAGTTATTTCTTTGGAGCTAAATTTGTTTAGCAAGCTATTTTTGAAATTTACGTCGTTAAAGCTCTCTTTATTCATCGTAGCTATACTCTCGTCTAGCTCTTTTTCAACGTTTGGATGCTCGCTTTTTATCTCTTCTATCTTGCGACTGTAGCTTATGCCGTCCTCTTTGCTTACGATCGTTTCGTTTGGATTTACGTCAAAGGTTTCGTGCGGGTGCGCTTTACCGTCTAAATTTAGCCTACTTTCGACATTTCTAGCCTCGGCCTCGCCGTGTATTTTTCTATAAGTCTCTCGTATATCTTGGAGACGTATTTTTTTATCTATTTCAAATAGTTTTTTGCTCAAATCGTCTCTAAGTACCGAGAGTTCCATATATGCTTTTTCTCTATTGTCGATAGCTCTAAATAATTCTTTTGCATATTCATACTCTCTTGCGTCCTGCGGAATTTCGCTGTAGCGCATTCTCATATGTTGAGCCTCTAGCGATAAATTGCTCAAGGTTTTATCTATGCCCTTAAGCTCTTGCTCATATTTTCGCCCCTCTTTTCCAAGCAAATAGCTGCGCGCCTCAGCCATATTCCCGCCCCTAGCAAAATCTTCTATCTCCTGGATAGCGTGCTGCACCTCGTGCATAAGCGTCGATTTGTCGCCAAGATCCCTTAGTCCTATTTCGTTCTTTGCAGGGCTATAATATCCCTCTTTCCCAGATTTATAGATATTAGGACTATCGCTAAAATTTCCATCATTTTTGACGTGCTTGATTTGATTACTACGAAAAACTATAACGTGCGGATACTTAGCTGCTCCGTCCAAATCGTCCATTACTATCCCATCGTATCCTTTTTGCTCTAAAAACTTTTTAAAAGCTCCACTTTGACTTTCGGGATAAAGCTCGGTATCTATCCCAAGCTTCTCAGCTTCGTCTAGTAAATTTTTAGCTTTTTGACTATACGGAAAAGATAGATCAATGGGGTTTTTGACGTTGAGATAAACTTGATAAATTTTACCATCTTGTTTAAACTCTACCGCAGTGCTTTTGCTTTGATTAAACCAAAACCCGTAGCCACTTTTATCAAACTTATCTTTAAACTCCGTTATATCTTTAGCTTGACTTCCGTGATAAAACACCTTTGGACTTCCGTCAGCGTTTTTGGTAATCGGCGCACTATCCTTGTGCCACTGCCTCAAATTTACGTCATATTTAACCTCTGGGTTGCGAAACTCCATAGGTTTTTTAAGATTTCTATTAGAGTAGAAGGATATAATCGTCTCTGGATGGGATGCGGAGATCCCATCTGTTTTTTCATATACTACAACTCTAAATTTCTCACCTTCTTTATTAGCCCATTCATAGATCCTACCGCCATGCTCGTCTATAAAAGGCTCTTTATATTTTTGCAGATACTCTCTTATATTTTTACCGATATTTAAAAGCTCACTTTGTGTTATTGCACCTTGCGCCTCTGGTTCTAAATGTTTTTTTATATGTATCGCTCCACCTTTTTTGCTAGAGCCTTTTTCAAACATCAAAGCATCATCTATCTTTTCTAGATCACGCCTTACCAAAGTAGCACTCTTATCGTTATAAGCTACATTATATATCCCTCGCTTTTCTTTTTGTGCCGTATTTTTTACACTAAGAGCTGCGCCGTCTGGTATATCATCACCTATCTTTTTAACGCTAATATCCTTTAGCTCCGGATATGCTTTAAATAGCTCTTCATGCTCTAGTAGCTCACCTAGCTTTCCGCCACTTTTAAAATTTGGATTTAGCCTTGCCTTGCTGTTTCCTATCTCAAATTTCCAAGCACCGTCTTTATCCTTAAACCACCCAGTCTTTTGCCAAATTTCTACCTCGTCTGCGCCCTTTTCAAGCATTGCTTTAGCTTGATCTAGTTTGCCAACGTTTGCAGTGATGGCCTTTTCTCCCGCAAAAGAATTTATGCTTATGTCTTTACCATTTGAATAGAGCTTGCCTAGAAGTTTAGGATTACCTTTTGCCATTTGAGGCATCTTTTTAGCTACACCCAAGATCTTATTATAAAGCTTTGGTGTCATCTTTTTTGTGGCTATTGCCACTGCTTTACTGCCTGCAAGCCCTGCTAAAAATCCAGCTGCAAATCTATCTGGATTAAAGTTTCCATCTTCATCGATAGAATTTAGTGTGCCACCAACCAAACCACTTGCTATGTGAGAGTTAGCATTGATATTTCTGTCACCTTTTGGATTATATAGACTTCCAAATTCTCGCTCAAAGTCTTCCATATCAGCATATTCACTCCCTTTTTTATACTCATAGCCTAGTGCATCACTGCTTTCAAGATCAGATTTTAGTTTATTAAAAGTAGCCTCATCCATCTTGCCAGCTCTTATCTTTGCGACGTCAGCTTTTGTAGTTAAAAAATCAGCCTTATAGTTTTTTTCATAACCTGCTGGAGTTAGTTTATACTCCCAGCCGCCAACTCCGTCGTTGCTTTCAATGGTTCTGTCAGTTATCCTACTTTTTCCATGCCTTGCATCTTTAGATAATACATTTTCTCTGTCGCTTAAGAATTTATCAACATCATATTCATTTGCAAGCTTTTTATACTCTTCTTGCGTTTGCCCTACATGTCCTCTTATCTCATTATCGCCGCTTCCTTGTTCTTCCACCATTTGCTTGCTTGCAGCTGTGGCATCAGTATCGCCATCTGTTTTAAAGGCTGGTTGCTGCTCCATTTGCTCATCGCTCTGGGCTGTCCGCTTTGTCTGGCTAGTGCTTGAAGTATTGCGTCCGCCTTTGCGTAATATTTCCTCATCGTCTCCTTGTCGTTCTCCTGTTCGGCTTGCATTATCGCCGATATCAGAAACGCTATTTGATAATCCGTTATTTTTTGCTTCTTCATTGACAAAACCACCCCCTACTTCATCTCTATCTCTGATCTCGTTAGCTATTTGTGCTTGAATTTTATTCTCATACACTTGGGCCACTTTTGAATTTGCATAGTCTTTGGCAATGTTTATATCTTTATTTATGTATGCTTGTGTAAAGGCCTGCGCACTCTCATCACTAAAACCTCTTTGTTTTAGCCTTGTGGCATAAATTTCTGGAGTATAAGCCTGTGCTGCAATATCTTTTTCAAGTGCATAAAATATCCCTTGTCCAGCAAGTCTAGCATCAACATCCGATCCGTCGTTATAGGCTCTAGTATAGTTTATCTCATCTACACTTGGCTTAAATTTAGCATTGATTAGCTCCCTAGTCGCACTTGGCGACATACCTTGTTTTTGATACTCGCTAATTGCTTTTTGCGTATCTGCGTATCTTATAGCTGATTGCTCTCTTGCATTATTTATACTAGCTTGTGCGGTCTGTATCCTTTCACCATAAGCTTTAGCATAGTCTCTTTGGATCTCAAAGTTTTTAAATTTAACTATATCTGCATAAGTGTCTGCATCCGTCCAGTCGCTTTTTTCTTTGCCTTGCATAGCCTCTTTTACTACTTTTTTAGCCGTATCTTCATCAAGCCCAGCCCCTTTGAAGGCAAATTCCCTAGCAGTCATCGTCTGAGCCTCTTTTAACTCAGCACCCACACTATCTCCACTAGCACTATTGCCGCTATCCAAAAACTCGCTATTTTGAGCATTGTCTATTGCATCAGCCTCATTTGCCACCCTACTTGCTTGACGCTTTGCTATGAGCTTACTAATACCACTTACTCCATACTCCATCAAAGGCCCCAGGATCGCTCCGCCTACTGCACCAGCAACTACTCCTTCACCTACATCTCTATCTCCACCGTATGCCGAAACGCCACCTGCAGTAGCTCCAGTTCCAGCATAGTAAAGAATCTTTTTCCCCCATTTTGCAGAGCTACCCAAAGGTATAAAATTTATTGGATCTATAAAACCGCCAACCAAACCACCTGCCAAGCCTGCGACGTTCCATTCTCCTGGATGAGCTTGTGCCCATCTTTCATCAGCCTTATCTATTCGCTTGATTTCTTTATCTGCATACTCACTAAGACTACTTTTTGTCTTTTGCTCAAATTTAGCTTTTTCGTCTCCACTTATTTTTTTGTTTAGATAGTTTTCTATATCTTTGCCATAGTCGTTAAATTTAGAATAGGCATTAGCTGTCTCCAAAACGGCCTTTTTGGTGTCATCCCAACCACGCCTTATCCATCCGCGACTAGCGTCATCATTCATCTGCTCTATTTCATGATCGCTCATATTTTCGTATGCACCTTGTGCTGCGACACTCTCATTTATACCTCTATCTATTAGGCTTTGTTTTTTGGTTTCATATTCTTTTCTAGCCAAGTCTCTTATAGCCAGAGGACTAAACCCAAGCCCTTCAAGCTTTTTTATATTATCATCGCCCAAAAATTCTCTTGCGGTCATTATAATGCTCCATCTAGCAAATAATCTTTTGCAAAATTTTGATTTTTTGCACTACGCTCCCGATATAGTCTATTACTCTCCGCTAAATCGCCAGTTTGTTCCCATAGCTTTTTGCGTGCTTCTTTACGCAAAAGCTCTGGCGACATCGCATCTATTTTTGCTTTTCGCTCGTTTCTATCCTTAGTGAGCTTATTTACAGCAGCAGCTGGGGCGTAAAATCTACCGTCATTGCCTTGTCTTACTCTTCCCGTCGGATACAAAAATTTAGCCGTCGGTTCGTCTACTACGACCTCCGTATCGCTTCCCCCCTGCTCACGCCTAATCGCCGTACGTACGTCTCCGAAATTATTTACCTCTTTGTCGCTGAGCTTAACCCAGTCGTCGCCAAATTTATCTTTTAGCTCGTCTTTTAAAATTTCGCGGTAATAATTCGCCTTTTGCGAACCGCCCGTCTCTTCGCCACCTCTTTGGGTTAAGTATTTATAGTAACCATCCAAAGATTTGGCTTTGTACATATCCACAGCCCTATCCGCATTAGCTTTTAGAATATCCATACTTAGTTTGTATTTATCAAACTCCTGCTCTTTGCCGAATTTATCCTTATTCCACGCTAGTTCGTCGGCCTTAGCCTTCATCTCTTCGGCGTGCGAGTTTTTTCTAAAATTTAGCTCATCGTTTCTAAAGAGCTTTTCCTCTTGATATCTCTTATTTTCATCATCTAACTTCTGGCGATTTAGACCTATATCTGCTATATCCTTTACACCATTTGCAACAGCACCAAGAGCTGCAGCATACCCAGCCTTAGGACTTAGCGGACTTAATTCTGGACGTCTTAAAAACTCTATATTAAAGTAGCCCATTCTTCTTTTTCTCCTCTTCTTCCTTATCACTCATGCCAGCTGCTGATCTAGCCCAACCTTGCTCTAAATTTTGCTGCATCTGCTTTTGGCGTGCTTTCTCATCTTTTAAAATTTGCAGATTTAGATTGTAGTTTTTCATGGCTAGATCATTTTGCTTTTTAGCTTGCCTGCCTTGCTCTACCGCACTCCATATCCCAGCACCAGCACCAAGTAACGACCCAAATGCTTTTAGTCCATCTGCATTTTGGCTAGCCTTATCTCCTAAATTTTTTAAAAAATCCCACATTTCTTAGCTCCTTTTTTAATGATATTATTACTAAGACATTTCCTAAAAAACATATATTTTTACTATCCCATAGCTCCGCCACTAGCACTATTTCTACCAGCGCCGTTTCTATCATGCGAGCTATTTCTACCAGCATTGCCATGTTTTTCTGCCTGTCTTTGTCTACTTTTTTCACTACGGCTCATACCTGAAGAGCTACCACTAGAACTACCATGTTTCTCAGCTTGCCTTTGCTTGCTCTTATCGCTACGACTCATCTTTGAAGCTTTATCAAGATCCCTGGCCATACTCCTAGCCATACCCAAAGCACTATCTCTTTCTTTCTTGTTTAGTCCCTTTTCTTTACCACTTACTAGATTGTCGCCAACTTGACCTATATACATTCCAAATTTAGTTTTTATGCCAGCTATTTGCCCAGTTCTTTGATAGCTCTCTTTATCATATGCCAAATCTTTTGTTGGCACACCACCAAACATAGATTTTACTCCATCCAAAAAAGACAAAGGTGCTTCATATATCCCATGACCTATCTCGTTAAACCCCGCTATATCACCACCAAAACCATAGCTTATATCAAGACCACTAGCTACTTCAAAGGCTTCATCTAAAACAGAGCCTAGTACCATACTAAGCCCTAGCGTAGCAAATCCAGCTTGCAGTCCTAAAGCTTTACCCAAAAGCCCTGCGGCCACATCTGCAATTTTTGCAGTTGAGACTTGACTTACGACATCTGCTACAACAGCACCACTTACCTTTCCATCATAAGCCCATCCGGCAACTATCGCACCAATAACTCCAAATTTGGTATATGCTATATTTTGCAAAGTCTGTTTAAAAAAGCCCTTTTGCCTTTGCTCTACTAACTCTCTAAGGAAATTTTCATCAGTAGCAGTTCTTTTACTAATAGACCCATTATCCGTAGCAAAACCTATCTTGCCACCGCTTTTTTCGTGTAGCCTATTAGCTAGCTTTACTATCTTTTCAGTATCTTCACTTATCTCATCATATATCTCTTTTTCTCGCCTCTTTTCATCAGCTGTTTTATAAAAGATTATTTGCATAGGCATCAGGGCAAACTCAACAAAATCCTCATTGAGCTCCATCATAGACGAGATCTTATCTACAAAAAAAGGTAAAAAGATAGAAGTGTAATTTATATTAGAAGCCCTACCGATTACGTAAGCAGCACTGGCAGCAAAAGTGTTAGCATAAAGTTCTCCACCAGCTAGATAGCTAAATGCATCATCTGGTTCTTTGTTTGTTATGTTTAATTCATCATCAAAGGCAATAAACTGGCTCATTTTACCAGCCTCGCTTTGCTTCGCTTAGAAATGCCCTTTGGGTCGCGTTGCTCATTTTATTTTAGGTAAATTAAAATTTTTTACCTTTTTAATATTTATACCAGCTCTTTTGATAATCTCGTCGATTATATTAAAGAGATACTCAAACATATCAGAAGGTACGCTAAGATTTCCATTAGAGACATTTTGCATAAAATCACCAGTCATCATGCCAGCCTTTATTATTCTATTGTCATTTATCTGCTCTTTTATGGCCACTTGTTGCTCTTCAGCTAGCTTAGTTTCGGCCTTTGTTTTTTCAGTTTGAGCTCTTGTAAGCTCTATTTGCATCTGTAAATTTTGTTTATCAAGCTCCAGCCTATCTCTAAGTCCTTGGTTTTTGAGCTCCAAAGCTTCAAGCTCTTTTTCTAGCGTCAAAGCCTTGGTTGCAACATCACCGGCTGCATCCATTGCTTTTGTTGTAAAGGCAATCGTCATCTCAGCCATAAGCGAGGTTATAAATTTAGCCCTAGCGTCATCTGTTATTTGAAAGTTATCAAACTCGCTTTTTATATGAGCTAAAGCCTTTTGATATATCGAGCGCTCGCCAGTGCTACTTGCCAAAATGGCTTCAAAATTTTCTACAAAATTATCTTTATAATTGATCGCACTCATGCTAATCCCTTTCTTATTCTGTCTAATTTATTTATTTTTAACTTCTGTACATTTACCTCTTCTTGTAAACCACCAACAGCCGTCTTAATACCATTATTTTCTATATCACTTATCCTACTAGATAGCCTATTTATAGCGTTATAAAGATCACCGAATGTGCTATCGTAAGACAAAACCTTACTTTTTAGATCATCTATTTGTGTCTGTTGTCTTTTTATTTTTTCATCTAATTCTTCAATAGTCATACTGCCTCCGCCCTTCTTCTCCAGCCATTAGCATAGACTCTCAATTTTGGATTTTGTTTAATTAGCATGTTATAGTGTTCAAGCTCCGCTCTATCAAACTCTTTATCAAATTTCTCTTCATCAACTTTATTTATAGCAGCCAAGCTTATCTCACCCATTATGCCGTCATCTACTACACCAGCTATTCGTTGTGCGACTCTTATGGCAGGTTTTGTATCGGCATTTACACCAAATATAAACATTTCATTGGCCTTTAGCTGACTATTAATTTCACCAAGCCTCATCCTATCCCAATACTTTTGCTTGTAAAATTTCCAAACTTCATCACGAAGATCCTTGTTATCAAACAGCACCCTTGATATTTTTTCAGTATCACCACCATAAGCTAACGCAGCAAGTATTTCATTCCAACCTTTCCAACTTGAATGATACTTTTGATATATCCCCATAAATGTCCATTCACGCTCGGTAGGATTTTTGTGTAAAGCTTTTTCAGGGCGACTAAACTCTAAACTCATTAAAATTTGAAAAGCGTTGTTAAAATCTGCCATATTCACTCCTTGTGTTAATCTTTTTAAGATTTTTTAACACATTGCTTTGACGTGTTAAAATTTTCATCAAATACCCCATCGCTAGCATCGCTTACGCGATATGCTTCGCTCACTCGCTTGCGCACGGACAACGAGCAGTCGTCCTCTAAAGGCGCTCACTCCCCCATAACTCTACTCCATACGGTGCATCTAGTGCGCTGTGCTTGCATGCCTTGCAATATTTCACTGTTTGTCATCACCAAACTCCTCATGTTTAAAACTTCCGCCGTAGTCGTCATAGCCATCGTATCTCCTTCCAGCTTTGCTTGATACAAAGTCTCTAACGAATATCAGTGCCTCACTTCCCATCCAAGCACCCACACCACAAATCGCAAAACTCACGTGTTCGTCCTTAGCAAAAAAGTAAGCTATCTCATAAACTACATATGCACTAAAACAGCCATCCCACGTTCGTTTGAGTAAAATTTTTATACCTCCACCACCATTTTTTATAAAAGCGGTGATAGAGCCTGCACAACCTATGATTAATACATAAAATAAATAATGTAATTCCACGGCTATGCTCTAAAGATACTAATTATCTTTGCCGGGCTCAATAGAACATTTACTACACCCTGAGTGATGGCCAACGCTGTGAGCTTCATTTCTTCATTGTAAAAAATATTGCCGTAAAGGCGGTACAGGGCGACACTAAACACTACCATAAACAAACCACCAAGTAACAGCACCAAACAGCGCCTAATTTTGCTTTTTGCTTTTGGCAGTAGCTTAATCTCACTCATTTTTTCTCCCCTCCCCATTTTTGCTTAGGTTGCGGAACATTTGCATGCACACATTGTCTTAGAAGATCTTCGCAGGCTTTAAAATACTCTGCTATCTTTTTTTGATTATCTGGATCACTCCTATCTCGCTCTGGTTTTTGTGGCATTTCGTCAACGCAAGATACTGTGATATATACATCTTGATATTCTGTTTGCTTAATAATTTGTGGCTCTTTACTCGCGCAACCTGAAAATAAAAATATAGCGATAAGAAAAAGCGTGATCTTAACGTGCCAGCTCATCAAATATCCTTTCGCAACGCTCCAGCTTCTCTTCGCAGCTTTGCGTAACCAGTGGCTTGATACCATCAAATTTGCTCCTAGCTTTTTCTTGTGTCTTTTTTACATCAGGTTTTTTTATTTCAAGCTCTTTAAATTTAGCATTTTGCAGCTCGATCTTTACGTTACACGCCTCGAGGTTTGCTTTTACAACCGCACTAATTGCCTCTTTTAATGCCAGCTCGTTTTGTGTTTCCTTTAGCTCAGCCTTAGCGTCTTTAATGCCACCTTTTAGACTATAAATTTCAGCTCCAAGTCCTAGCATTACACCTATTAACCCGCCAATTACGATTAGCCAAAGTTTATTTGCGATTAAAAAATTCATTCTACTAGCACCCAGTCAGTAGCAAGAACATCCGTTTGGCTAGCAAGCCACGGCACGATCTTATCATCAGCCGTCTTCATATCGATGTGAGGGCAGCAATCAATCTCCTCCCCCTCACCAAAGATAGATAAAAGTGGTTCGCAATTTGCTATAAATTTAGATACTTCGACTAAAAATAAAAATATCCCTTTACCATTCCAACCTTTGCGAGCTACCTTTTTACCCTGTTTTAAAAAATGTATTGCGGAGCCAAAATCAAACCCGTCAGAGATATTTTGATAGGCAGCTTCAAAAAGGTTTTTAGGCGACCACGAGATGTAGCCGTCAAAATTTGGATGATTTTTCTTGCTATCAGCATACTCTATGAGATAGCCCTCATCATTTGGATTTTCATCCGTAGGCACTTCCCAACCACGTAGCTTGTTGTATTCTCCACGATTCATTGGCATCGCTTTAATCTCTTTCATTCCTATGTACTTTTGCATTGAGTCTCCTTTGTTTGATAAAATTTATAAAAATACAGCCGTCAATAGACGGTAACTATGGCTACCAAATTCTTTATGGATAGCTTCGCTATTTAACCATTTTAAACGGATTTACACACCAAACACTTTTAAGCACTTTCTTGTCATCTGCTTCAAGATATGTGTTTTTGTTATCTTCATTCATTCCACATATATCCATAAGCTTCCAGCCGAGATATATCCTGCAATAAAACTTAGATTTGCCATATCTTATTTCTTTGTAATAACCAAACCGCTCACGTCCATCTTTAAGTCTGCAAGTCACTAGGCACTGAGTGCTTTTTACTCCTTTGTTTTCTGTAGCTAGAGTATCGCCTACGTTTTTAACACTGCTTGCATCTATGTCTTCAACCCTGACGCCTAGATACTTCGCGCTAAAGTTTCCTATCCTATTGCGATAGAGCCAACAAAGTCTAGCCCAATAAGTTTTATTTTTGCCGTTTGGGGAATGCTCGTTTTTCCAGCCATCATCGCCATTTATCCCATAGTCGTTCTCATCAAACCACGCCGCCCATTTAGGCAAATTCTCGCTTTTCTCATCGCAGGCTAGTAAAGCGATAGGCACTATGATAAAATGCAGTATTTCGATAGGTAACTCAATAGCTACATTTTTAAGAATTTGTAGTTTTTGCTTTTGGTTTAGCTTCATCTTTTACCTCGCTTTGATATTTAGGGCACTTAGGGCACTCGCTCCAAGTGCAATTCCCATCTTTAAGCTTGCTCGCACACACATCACATCTTTTTACTCTTACTCTCACTTCAGCTCCTCTCTTTGAATTATTAATTCCTTATACTCCGCTCTTAAATTTTCAAGCACGGCGTTATTACCGATAATCAAAGCATGCCTAATATGATTCTCGCACTCACTTATATCAGCTTCAATTTCAGCTAGTTGCTCGTCTTTCTCGTCTACCTTTGGCTCTTTGCTTAGCCCTTTTTCTTGCCCTAGTTCGGTTATTGTTACGGCGTTATTATCATTGTCGTAATAAATTTCGCCTCGCTCGTCTTTGATTTGCTCCCACTTGCCATTAGTAAAAACATTTGCATAACCAGCTTTTGGCTCTTTCGGTGCGATCTGTGTTGCATTTGGCGGCATTAGGTAGATCGTTTCGCCCTTGCTACTTGCTAGCGGGTCTATTTGAGCTTCTGCCTCGTATAGATATTCATTATTTTTGGTGTCATAAATATAAATTTTCATAA
>NZ_PIQX01000006.1 GCF_003049085.1 Campylobacter concisus | reverse complement strand
ATTGGCAATTATTGGGAGAGCTTAAATACTCTTAATCGTTGGGGCGGTAATTTCAAAAGCTTTATTGATGTTCCCCATTTTGAAAGAAATTGTTAAATTCTCTTGACTTCTATCTTAAAATCTAAGCAAATCATGTCCATACGGCCCAGCGCAATCACAGCCTGCACGCGTTTGTATACCAAAATCACTACTTAGGCTCGCAGCAAAATCATAAGGTGAAATACCTTTTACATTAAATGCAAAAATAGGCAATCTGTCTAAATTTTTAGGGCAATAATTTATCACCTCATTTATCTTTTCTAACTCTTTGCAAAACATCTCACCTAGCTCACATTCAGCCACTTTTATATTATTAAGTCCGATCTCATTTCTTAGTTTATAGGCTAAATTTGCACGGATTAGCTGCATTATCGGCGGTGTACCACCCTCTTCTAAATTTTCAACTTCATTAGTAAAAATATGCGATGTCCTGCTTACATATTTGACTGTGCCTCCTGCTGCAAATGTAGGCAAATTTTTACAAAGCTCTTTTTTGATGGCCAAAAGCCCACAACTCCCAACTCCCCCAAGTAGCTTGTGAGGCGAGAGAAATAGTGCGTCAAAATATCTGCAATCAACATTTTCATAAGCACTAAGAGTGGCCACGTCAAGTGCTAAAACGCCATCATATTTTTTAATTAGTGAGTAAACTTTTTTATAATCGGTTTTAACGCCAGTGACGTTTGAGGCGGCACTAAAGCTAGCTATTATCTTTCTTTTTGCATTTTGCTTTAATGTATTCTCAAGCATCACATAGTCTATCTCATTATTTTCATCAAGCTCTATACGTTTTATATCACAAAGCCCTTCTCTTAAGCTAACTTCAACAGAGTGATGCTCATAAGGGCCAATGATCGCTAGTGGCAAGTTTAAATTTCTTAAATTTGCTTCACCGATCAAGGCTCTTGTAGCTGGAGGCAGATAAATTCCCACTATCTCCTGAAATTTCTTTATCGCAGCCGTTGCTCCTTGACCAGTCGCGATAAGATAAAAACTATCGTCAAGGCCTAATAAGCTTTTTAATTCAGCCCTTGCATTTTCATAGTATTTTTGCGTTAGCAACGCGCTTGAACTACTATCTGAGTGAGTGTTTGCGTAGGTTTTTAAAAATTTTAAAATTTCATCTTCAATGGGCTTGTAAGCAAGACCTGAAGCCGTGTAGTCAAAATAGTAAAGACCCTCTTTTAAAATGATATTTTTTCTTACTTCATCGATATTTAGCAATGTTTTCCTTTTATTTAAAGCAGGGATTATAATTAAATTTTCATAAAAAAGCTTGCAAAATAAGCATCTTTTAAAGCAATAAATTTCTTTGTAAATTTTCTATATTTTTCTTTATCGTGCCATCTTTATAGATAGCGGATATTAAGGCGATCATGTCTGGCTTTACTCTAGCGACACTTGCAATGTTACTAGAGTTTATGCCACCTATGACACACACATTCATTCCCATTTCTTTTGCTTGTGATATGGTTTGGGCCTTGCAAAGTGACGCATTTGGTTTTGTTGGGCTTTTAAACATCGCTCCAAAAGCCACATAGCTAGCACCATTTTGTTTTGCCCTAAGGGCAAGCTCCAAGCTATCATAGCAGCTAACCCCCACGTAAGCGTCATCCCCTAAAATTTCAAACGCCTCTTTTATACTCACATCATCTTTTCCCAAATGCACGGACTTTGCCCCTATATGAGCAGCAAATAAAATATCATCATTTACGATAAATCTTGCTCCAAATTTTTCGCATAGGTTGAAAATTTCACCAGCTAGCCTTTCATCTTTGGGTATTTTTTTAGAACGAAATTGAAAAAATTTCACCCCACACTCTAAAATTTCTTTAGTATATTGCAAGGCTAAATTTTCAGGCATCAATACATCGTCGCTAATCGCGTAAATTTCAATCACTTATGCCAACTTTATGATTTAGTAGACGTTTGCCAAATTTTGTCGTAATTGCATTTTTAATAGCATTTAAAATGTATTTTTTGGCTAGTTTTATGGCCTCTTCTTTGGCGTGTCCATTTGCCAGCAAGCAGGCCAGCGCACTTGCAAAGCTACATCCAGCCCCATGCATGATCTCTGGTTTTATTAGTGGCTCTTTAAATTTAATCACGTCACCATTTTTTTTAAAAAGAGTATCTTCACAAATTTCTGCAACCGTACTTCGCTTTAAGATCATATCGCAAGGTAAATTTTTACTATTAAGCTCCAAAACTTTGGCTTCATCGATATTTGGTGTAATAATGTCTGCGAATTTAAAAAGCTCTTTTAAGCTTGCTATCGCGTCATCCTCAAGAAGCTTTGAGCCTGATTTTGCTACGCAAACTGGGTCTATTACTATTTTAATGCCTTGCTTATGAAATTTTTCAAGCCAAGAACCAACGCAAGATATAAGCTCTTTATTAAAAAGCATACCAACCTTTATGGCATCTATGTTTAGCTCTTCGTCTACCATTTTGATTTGTTCATTTAGATTTGTAACATTTGTAGCAAAGATATTGCTAACGCCATTTGTATTTTGTGCCGTAAGAGCCGTAATAGCCGTCGCTGCGTAGCAAGAAAATGCCTCGCATGTCTTAATATCAGCCTGCACGCCAGCACCACCAACACTATCACTTCCTGCAATGATTAATATATTTTTCATCTATCTCCCATACAACCTGAAATTTTATCAACACTAAAAGGATCATCGACCTTCCAAATGCTTGAATACTTTTTAATGCTATTTTTTAATGCATCTACTAAATAATCCACGTCCTTTAGCGTATGCGTATAGTGGAGTCCAGCCCTTACCCAGCCTGGCTTATGGGTAAATAATGCATCTTCTTTTAAATGAAGCAGATCATGTCCATATGGTCCAGCGCAAGAACATCCTGCACGCGTTTGAATACCATATTCTTTGCTTAAAACTTTAGCTAGTTCATAAGGCGAAACACCAGTTACGTTAAAAGAAAATATCGGCAAACGCTTTATGTTATTTGGACGATAGCACGTAAGCTCAGGAATTTCTGCTAGTTTTTTTTCCAAATACTCTCCAAGCTCGCTCTCATTTTCATATATTGTCTCAAATCCTATCTCATTTCTTAGCCTATAGGCCAAATTTGCTCTTATAAATCCTAAAATAGGTGGAGTGCCAGCCTCTTCTAACTGCTCACTATCTTTTACAAATATAGCGTAGTTTTTGCTGACATAACTTACCGTTCCACCGCCAGCAAATGTCGGCTCATCTGAGTTTGCAAGTATCTTTTTTATAGCAAGAAGCCCACAACTTCCAACTCCACCAAGTAATTTATGAGGAGATAAAAAAAGAGCATCAAAATAGTCACAATCGATATTTCCATAAGCACTAAAGCTTGCAGCATCAAATGCCACAATGCCACCATAAGATTTTACAAGAGTATAAATTTTGCGGTAGTCGCTCAAAACCCCAGTCACATTTGAAGCCACACTAAAAGTTGCGATGATCTCACGACCGACATTTATCCTTAAAATTTGCTCCAAATGATTAAAGTCGATCCCTCCATTTTTATCAAGCCTGATACGCTCAACCTCACAAAGTGCTTGCCTAAAACTTATCTCATTTGAATGATGCTCATAAGGGCCAAGTACTACGAGCGGAGAATTTTCATCTGGCTTTAGGGCATATCTTTTTTTTAACGCTGGCGGTGCATAAATTCCTAAAATTTCTTGAAATTTCTTTATCGCGCCGGTAGCTCCATTGCCACAAGCAAAAAGATAAAAACTATCATCAAGTCCTAGCAAGCTTTTTAATTCACGTCTTGAATCTTCATAAATTTGAGCGGTTTTATAGGCATTTGATGAGCTGATAGAGTGTGTATTTGCGTATGTTTGAAGTATTTTTGCTATCTCATCTTCGATAGGTTTATAAGCTAGCCCTGAAGCTGTAAAATCAAAATAATAAATGCCATTTTTTAAAATTATATTTTCTCTAATATGCTCTAAATTTACCAAATCACAACCCTTGTTTTTTGCGTAGCATTATAGATTACTTTAGCTAAAATATACTACAATGCCCAAATAAAGGAGCCGATATAAAAGCTTTAAAATCAACATTTGAGCGAATGAAACACCTCGATATAAATGAACTTATTAAATTTCATCTCGTCTTTGATGAGTTTGATTTAAAGCACTCATATTATGATGTTTTTGAAGCGATCGAGGCTGAAATTTTAAACAACTTTATAGCCTTGATGCCAAAATTTTACTTCGAATCCGATACAAACGATGCTATAAAATCTGCCCTCATAAAACTCGCACGAAGCGATAGAAAAAAATTTAGCGTAAATAAAATTTTACCTCAAAGCCTAGCTAGCAAAGTCTACGCAAAGCTTTTTGAAAAGAATTTTTTACTGCTAGAAAAAAGTAGAGAAGTACTGCCAAAAAGATCAAAAAACCAGATGTTAAAAAAAGAAGAAAGGGGCTATAAAGTTGAGGATAAAATACATTTTAATAGCCATTTTTCAAGGTTTTGGTTTAGATTTATAGAGCCAAATTTAAGCTTGCTAAAAGCTGGTAAAAATGATGAAATTTTAGCCATTATAAAAAAAGAATTTGACGAATATGCAAGCCTTGGATTTGAAATTTTATGCGGTGAACTCATGGCAAAAAAATTTCTAATTAATGGCATATTTTTAAGTAGCTTTTGGAGCAGGAATATAGAGCTTGATATGCTATTAAATATAGGCGGCAAGATCATAGTCGGAGAGGCAAAATACAAAGAGAGAAAGGTTTGCAAAAACGTGCTAAATTTACTATTAAAAAAATGCGAAAAACTAAATATCAGTCCAGATATTATCGCTCTTTTTTCAAAGAGTGGATTTAGTAGCGAGCTAAGAAATTTAAAGGATGAAAGGCTAAGGCTTTATGAAATTAGCGATTTTGAGGAACTTTTAAAATGAACGAACACGATATCCAAGCTGGCTTAAAAAGCCTGATAGAGCAGACTTATCTGATAGAAAACGAATATAAAAATTTAACATCATCTTATGCAAATTTGCAAAATTTCATTAAAGATATTGTGGAAATTTTGCCAAATGCTATCTGGGTGCTAGATGAGAATGATGAGATCTTTTTACAAAACTCAGAAGCAGTAAGACTTGGTAAAATTTTTAAAGAGATACCAAAAAAAGAGGGCGAGATAAATGTAGATGGGCAAATTTATCTTTTTAAAACAAGCTCTAAAGACAATAAACTAATAATCTCTGCAACAAACATAACAGTAGAAAAACGCACCGAGCGTCTTGCATCTATGGGTCAAGTAGCAGCTCACCTAGCCCACGAGATCAGAAATCCAGTAGGCTCTATCTCGCTTTTAGCTTCAACTCTACTTAAAAGAGCTGATGAGCGCACAAAGCCTATAGTAAATCAAATACAAAAAGCTACATGGCGAGTCGAACGTATAATCAAAGCCACTCTACTTTTCACAAAAGGGCTTAATATAAATGCACAAATTTTTGACTTTTCACAACTTAAAAAAGAGTGCGAAGAGGCTATAAATTTTTACGACTATTCAAAGGATATTAAATTTAGCCTAGAATTTCCAGATGGCAAATATACGGGTGATCTTGATCTACTAGCCATTGTCTTTCAAAATATTTTATTTAACGCTATTGATGCCATCGAAGAGAGCGATGATGATGAGGGAGAGATCATTTTAAGCTACGAAAAAACACCGAGTGAGCATAAATTTATCATTTATGATAGTGGCGAGCCTATCAAAGATAAAGCCATAGTCTTTGAGCCGTTTAAAAGCAGCAAGCTAAAAGGAAACGGCCTTGGACTGCACCTTTGCTTGCAGATCATAGAGACTCACAAAGGCAGTATCGAGATCACACTAAATCCAAAAACATTTTGCATAAATTTACCAATAAAGGAGAAAGAATGAACATACAAAACGAACTTGAGGCTTTTAAAAAATCTCTTCAAACGCTTGATTTAAGAGAAATTTCAAACGATGGAGCAAAAAACGTTGCATTTATCTGTATCGATATGATAGAAGCTTTTGCTGGTAGCGGCGCACTCTCTAGTCAAAGAGTAGCTGCCTTATCAAAAGGGATCGCAACACTTTTTGATAGAGCGTGGAAAGATTTTGGCTTTAGAAATTTTATCCTTATAGAAGATAGACACACCAGTGATTCAAAAGAATTTGAGACCTTTTTACCTCACGCTATGCTCAATACAAATGAGATAAAAACTGTAAAAGAGATAGAGGATCTAAGCTTTTTTAAAGAGTTCAAGACATTTTATAAAAACTCTTTAAGCATTGCGTTTAATAAAGAATTTGAGAAATTTTTAGAGCAAAACCCACAAATTGACACTTTTATTGTTACTGGAGATTGCACTGACATGTGTGTTTATCAGTGCGTTAGTTATCTTAAGCTACGAGCCAATGAATACAATAAAAAATCAAGAGTTATCGTGCCGTTTGATCTTACGCAAACGTACGATATACCAGGACACAATGGTGACTTTTACCACGAGATGTTTTCTCTTCATATGAAGCTAGCACTTGGTGCTGATGTGGTAAAGAGTATTAAATTTTAAAGCTTACTTGAAATATTTATGAGCCTATTTAGCTCGTCAAATTTAAAGCTAAGCTCGTATTTATCCGATACGATTTCATTAGGACTTTCGCTAAATTTCATATCACAGCTTAGCAAAAGTCCTTTTATAAAGATTTTATGATCTAGCTCGTAAGTGCTTAAATACTCATTTACTACGCCTAAAAGCTCATTTGATAGCACTGGCTCTTCAAAGACCACATCTGATCTAAAAGCCACATACGCCGCTCCTCCATCGTACTCTATCCTATAATAATTTTGCTCATCAAAAGCAGCGCAAAGAACCATACTAATCGTGTGACCATTGAAATTTTCATCTAGGTCAAATCGTGGCGTGCTAAATGCACTAAGTCCAAATTTCTCGCCAAACTCACGTGCTTTATTTGCAAGCTTGAGCAACCGCTCATCAAAGCCATTTATATTTTCATAACCCCAAAGCCACGTATTTGACGAGAAGCTTTCAGAGCCAATAAACTGCATGTCAAACTCACGCCCATCAAAGTAAATTTTGCCACTATCAAAATCAACCTGCCAGTTGCTACCTTCAACAAGTAGCTTAAATGCACGTTTTTGAAGTAATGTCGCTTTGCCAACACATGCGCTAAAAAACTCGCTCCAGTTACTTTTATCTACGCCAAGCTTATCTAAAAACATCGCTTCTTTAGGCATTAGCAAGCTATTGCTTGAAGTGCTTTTTCTTTAAAGCTGTCATTTACAACAAATTTTGTCTTATAGACAAAAATTTGAGCCGTATTTTCATTTTTTATCTTAATAACAAGACGTTTATCGTTGTTTGTGCCACTTTTTATATGTTCGTTATAGCCAAGATTATAAAGATTAGTGATCTTATCTTTGCTAAGCTCACTAAGGCATAAAAGTACCTCTAGCTCAGCATATTCTCTTGCTCTTTGAGGCGTGCTAGCTTCTTCATTTTTAGAAAATTTAGAGTTTTGTTTTAGCTTTCTTGTCTTAAAGTCTAAATTTTGTGCATCTTCTAGGCTATAAACCTCGTTTAAATTTGTCCTTACGAATTGATCATCTTTTGTGATATTTATCCTAAAAGCATAAGGCAGGTCGCGTTTTGCTTCATCTTTTACTATATCTTCGATATTGCCAAGCTCTCTTTCAAAGACTGCGATCTCGATATTTCCGTGAAAATCAAGCACGTTTATAGTGCCCATTTTCTTGCCACTTTTGGTTATCCTTGTGCTAAAGTCCTCGATCTTACCAACGACTAAAATTTCAGCACTTTGTGGCAAGCTCTCAAATTCTGAGCTTAGAGTATATTTTATCTTGTTGATCTCGTCTTTATAATCATCAAGCGGGTGGCCTGAGAGGTAGATACCAACGCTCTCTTGCTCAAATTTTAAAATTTGCTTGATGTCAAATTCATCATTTATCGTGACAAAATTTATCCTCACATCATTCATGCTCTCATCTTCGCCAAACAAGCTCTCAACAGCATTTTTACGGATCTGAGCTGCACTTTTGCAAGCTTCTATGATATTTTCTACATTTTGCATAAGCATCTTACGACTAAAGCCAAACTCATCAAAGCAACCAGCTTTTATGAGGCTTTCAAAGACCTTTTTATTTACTTTAAATGGATCGATCCTTGAGACAAAGTCGTCCATACTCTTAAACTCGCCATTTGCTTCACGCTCAGTGATAATGTTTTCAATAGCCGCTCCGCCAACACCTTTAATCGCACCAAGCCCAAAGATAATGCCGTCATGATCGCCATTTTTAACGACGCTAAATTCTTTAGTTGATTTGTTGATAGATGGCGGTAAAGTATCTATATTTATGCGTTTTATTTCATCAATATAGCGAACGATCTTATCGACGTTGCTCTCTTCACTTGTAAGAAGTGCTGCCATAAATTCAGCCGGATAATAGGCCTTAAGATAAGCCGTTTGAAATGTGACGTAGGCGTAGGCGGCGGAGTGAGATTTATTAAAACCATATCCTGCAAATTTTACAATTAGCTCGAAAAGATCGTCTGCTTTTTGTCCATTTAGCCCTTTTGCCTCAGCGCCTTTTACAAACTCACCCTTTAGTCTATCCATCTCTTCTTTGATCTTTTTACCCATCGCACGGCGCACAAGATCCGCCCCACCGAGGCTAAAGCCGCCTATAGCTTGAACGATTTGCATAACTTGCTCTTGATAGACGATGACGCCGTATGTTGGCGCAAGGATTGGCTCAAGCTCTTTAAATGAGTAGGTTATCTCTGCCTCGCCATGTTTTCTTTTGACAAAATCATCAAGCATACCACTTTCCATTGGTCCTGGGCGGTAGAGTGCTAGCATCGCGACGATATCCTCGAAGCAGTCTGGACGCAAGCTAGTTCCTAGCTTTCTCATGCCCTCGCCCTCGATTTGGAAAATTCCTATCGCTTGGCCGCTTTGTATCATTTTATAAACATTAGAATCGTTTTTATCGACCTGCTCCCAGATGATGTCTCTGCCAGTGCGCTGTTTAACGAGCTTTATGGCATTATCGATAACCGTTAGTGTTTTTAGTCCAAGAAAGTCAAATTTTATTAAATCCACATCCTCAAGATACTTAAGGCTATACTGCGTAACATATCGATCTTCTGGGCTGTTTGGCTGACGAAATAGCGGAGTTTTGTTCCACAGCTCCTCATTTGAGATAACGACACCTGCTGCGTGCTGGCCGGCGTTTCTATTTAGCCCCTCAAGATCAAGTGCAAATTTCCAAATTTTAGCTGCCTTTGGATTTTGGTTTATTAGCTCAGCTATCTTTGGCTCTTTTTCATAAGCATCTTTTAGCGTAATGCCTAGTTCATCAGGTATTAGCTTTGCCATCGCATCAGCTTCGGCATAAGGCATATCACAAACCCTAGCAACATCTCTTATAACACCTTTTGCGAGCAATTTACCAAAGGTAATAACGCCAGCAACGTTAAATTTTCCGTATTTTTGCGTAACATAGTCAATTATCTCGCCACGCCTACTTTGACAAAAGTCCACGTCGATATCTGGCATACTAACACGCTCTGGGTTTAGAAATCTCTCAAAAAGTAGGTTGTATGGGATCGGATCAAGGTCGGTGATCTTTAGCGAGTAAGCGACCAAGCTACCAGCCGCAGAACCACGCCCTGGGCCAACTGGCACGCCTCTACTTTTAGCCTCATTTATGAAGTCCCAAACGATCATCATATAGCCTGGGAAATTCATTTTATTTATTATGCCAATCTCTATCTCAAGACGCTTTTTGTATTCGTCATGTAAATTTTCAGGAACAAATTTTAGCCTCTCTTCAAGCCCCTTTCTGCATTCATATTCAAAAAACACAGCATCATTTTTAAAACTATATCTATTTTCAGGCTCTGGAAGTGTTAAATTTCTCTCTTTTGCATATTCAAGTGTAAATTTAAAATTTGGCGGAGTTGGATTGCCAAGCTTGATTTCAAGGTTGCACTTATCTACGATCTCTTGGGTATTTTCTATCACTTCAGGGATATCTAAAAATAGCTCACTCATCTGCTCTTTGCTTTTTACAAAAAACTCATGAACGCTGTGGCGAAGTCGGTTTGGATCATCTAAAGTTTTGTTCATCGCGATACACATAAAAACCTCATGTGCGTCGGCTCGCTCTTTAAAAGTGTAGTGAGTATCGTTTGTAGCGATAACCTTTATACCAGTCTCTTTGGCGATGCGTAAAATATCATCATCAATGCGTTTTTGATCACCGATGCCGTGACGCATGATCTCAAGATAAAAGTCATCTCCAAAAATTTCTTTATACTCAAGTGCGACCTCTTTTGCTCTCTCGTAGCCTTTAGCGCCAAATTTGACGTTACGATCGCTTAAATTTAGATGCCAGCTCACTTCGCCCTGCAAGCACGCTGAGCTACAAACCAAGCCCTCGCTGTGCTCTTTTAAAATTTTCTTATTTATACGAGGATAGTAGTAAAAGCCCTCGATGTAGCTCATAGAGCTAAGATACATTAAATTTTTATAGCCAGTCTCGTTTTTGGCGATTAGTATGAGGTGAAAACGCTGTTTAGTACTCTTGTCATCAAGCTGCTCGCCATTATGAACGTAAGCTTCGATGCCAATTAGTGGTTTTATTCCCTCTTTTTTCATCGCTTTGTAAAAATCTATCGCTCCAAACATATTGCCGTGATCAGTAATCGCCGCTGCTGTGTCGCCTCTATCATGAAGCACGTGAGCTAGCTCTTTTATCTTGTTCGCTCCGTCAAGAAGGGAGTATTCGGTGTGTAAATGCAGGTGTGTAAAGCTAGAATTTTCACTCATTTTTTATCCTTTTTTAATGAGTGGATTTTACAAAATTTTGGCTAATAAGGTGCTTGATGAAAACTTAATGGGAGCTTTAAAAATTTATAGAATTTGTAGTTTGTGGCTAAGAACGAAGCGCGCTGCCATCTGACGCACTATGCTATTAAGGTCTTGTAAATTTTAAACGAGTAATTTCGGCTCTAATTTTAGTGGCAAGCTTTGCGAGACTTAAAATCAGTAGTCAAATCTTGCGAGTGAGTAAAAATTAGATTAATTTAAAAGAATTAGATCGCGGACTAAGCCGCAATCCATTATAGATAAACTGGGATATTTGTGTGTTCCAAGAAAAATCTCGAAGTGCCACCAAGCACCATTTCCATAAGACCATTTTCACCATATCTGCTAGCAACGATTAGATCAGCGTTTCTATCAATAGCTGCTTTTAAAAGCGCTTCACCAGGTATCATCGTGGTAGCAATCACTTCAAAAGTGGCTGATATGCCATGAATTTTGAAGTACTCTTCAAGCTTCTTAAGATTTAGTTCAGCATTATCACCAAGGCTTGCTTTTGAGGTAATGCACTGAACCTTTTTTGCCTTTTTTAAAAGATCTATCGAGCCTGTTAATGCCCTTGAGCTTTGTGTCGTACCAGTCCAGCTAACAAGGATATTATCGGCTTTAAACTCACGCATTTTTCTAGGGATTACAATCGCATTTTTACCACTTTTTAAAACAGCTGACTCAAATGTTCCAGTGATCTTTCCATCAAGTGGCACAGCGGCCACTACAAGATCGCAAAATTTACTCTCTTGCTCCACTATCGCGCTTCTTTTGCCACTATGGATCGTAAAATTTGCAGTGCAAACATCTTCAATGATTTCACTAGTTACTTTTATGCCAAGCTCAGCACAAATTTTATTAAAAATTTTCTCATTCTCTTCATGCTCGACAGCTAGTTCAGATTTAGCTGATTTTAGAAATTCTTCAAAAAGCACTCCTCCACGAAGCGTCATTTTCATATTATAAACTACGCTTGGATCAAGCTGACAAGTCATAATTTCCATATGTGTGTTAAACCACTGAGCAACCTTTAGGGCACCATAAATTCTTGGCTCGATATCGTCTCCAGCTCCTATTGGAAAAAGCAACTTTTTGTATTTCATCATCTGTCCTTTAAAATTTATTCAACCAAAGAGAGCGAAATTTTATTTCCTTTTTGCTCGCTCACACATACTTTGACCTGATCGCCTACGTTTAATGGGGTTTTTATCTTTGAGATATGAAGCAAGCCATCAATGCCATCTTTTAGCTCGATAAATACACCAAAATCAACAACACTCTTTACGGTTCCTAAAAACTCATCACCGATATTAAAATTTGGTTTTGAACGCTCTTTGTCGTGTTTAAATGGCTTTTTGCCAAATGAACGTCCATTGTCTTTTGAAGTGATAGAGATGATGTAGTCTTTTGCGGCATCGACATTTTTCTTTGCTCCACCTGCGATTTTTACCTCACCTTTTTCTCTATCAAGATCGATTGAGACTTCAAATTTTTCAATGATCTCTTTTATAGTCTTGCCAGCTTGTCCGATGATGTCTACGATCTTGCTTGGATCAACACTAAATAGTTCAAGTTTTGGAAGCACATCTTCATTTATTTCTATATTTTTATCCGCTTCTGCCATCAAAGATAAGATATGCTCTCTACCACGTTTTGCTTGATAAAGTGCCTCTTTTAGCACTTCTAAGCTAATGCCACCAAGTTTAATATCCATCTGAAGTGCTGTGATACCATCGCTTGTACCTGCTACTTTAAAGTCCATATCACCGTCATGATCTTCAAGCCCCATGATATCTGTTAGCACTGCGTGTTTATCGCCTTCAAATATTAATCCCATAGCGACACCTGCGACAAGTTTTAAAGTATTTACGCCAGCTGCTCTAAGTGCGAGCGAGCCACCGCAAACGCTAGCCATCGAGCTTGAGCCGTTGCTCTCTAAAATTTCTGAAACGACTCTTATTGTGTATGGCGAAGCTAGATCAATACTTGGTGCAAGGGCACGTTTGGCTAAATTTCCATGTCCAAGCTCACGTCTACCAGGAGCTTTTAGTGGGCTTGCCTCACCTACGCTAAAGCCTGGGAAGTTGTAGTTAAACATAAATTTCTCTACAAAAGGTACTTTTTCAGTGAGGATGTCATACATTTGAGCATCACTATCAGTGCCAAGAGTAGTGACAACTAGGGCTTGCGTCTGTCCTCTTGTAAAGAGGCATGAGCCATGTGCATTTGGAAGCACATTTGTCTCAATACTAATAGGTCTAACTTCTTCAAGACCACGTCCATCAGCCCTTACACCCTCGTTTATGATCTGCTCTCTTACGATTTTCTTTTTATATTTGCCAAGGACATTTGTGATGACAGCCTCGTCCCAGCCCTCTTTTTGAGCGACCTCATCACTTGAAATTTGTTTCGCGATCTTGCTAAGTTCGCTCGCACGCTCGCTTTTTGCCATTTGATTGATCGCATTTTTGACTTCAGCTTTATAAAATTTATCGATGTAAATAGCGATATTTTCATTTTCTATCTCAGGTTTTAGCTCAAGCGCAGCGTCCTCTTTTTTATGCTCTTTGAAAGCTTCTTCGTAAGCACTGCTAGCTCTTAATATCGCCTTACCAGCAAAATCAATCGCCTCAACCATCATATCTTCGCTAAATTCATTCATTAGCTGTTTTTGAGCCATGCTATCACTTAAGCTCGGATCTATCATCGGCTCAATCGCAACCATTGGGATAAGCTGCGTAGTTTGCTGAGGTAAGCTTCTCATCTCGATCATCAAAAGCTCATCTTTTGTTCCAGCTACATAAAGATCGATCGCGCTTTGTTTTAGTTCAGAGTTGCTTGGATTGATAACAAATTTATCATCTATATAGCCAACTCTAACGCCACAAACTGGGCGATTTACTGGGATGTCGCTAAGATATAGTGCAACTGAGGCTGCATTTAGACTTACAACTTGCAAATCAACCTCAGGATCAGCTGAAAGCACCATTACCACTATTTGAGTTGGATATGCGTAACCTTTTGGAAAGAGTGGTCTAAGAGATCTATCAATGATGCGAGCTGTTAGTGTTTCAAAGTCGCCCGGCTTTGTCTCGCGCTTAACGTAACCACCAGGAATTTTACCAGCGGCGTAGGCTTTTTCTATGTACTGCACCGTTAGAGGTAAAAAATCCTCCTCAACTTGTGTGTCCTCTCTTGCAACAGTTGCTAAAACGACGGTATTTTTCACCCTTAAAAGCACTGCTCCGCTAGCTTGTTTTGCTACTTTATTAAGGTCAAAAATTTCAACCTGATTATTGACTTCTATACTATATTGCATTATTTTTATCTCCTTGTTGTTTTTGTAACGGCAAATAATAAGGGCTCTCTTCTAATATTGACATGATACGCTCACTCGTAGCTTCGATCTTTTTCTCGTAATACGAATCCACATCGATAAAATCAACGATCTTGTTTATCGTGTAAATTTCATCAACCATATCATTTAAATTTGTAAAGACATCAGTAGCAATCACTGGCGTTGCGTATGAGATGGATTTTACCTTCACATCAAGCAACGTCTTTATGCAAATGAGTGCCGTCATACCAGTCTCGCACCCCTCATCGATTAGTAAAATATTTTTATCTTTTAGCTCTCCTATCAAATTTCCTTTTCGGTATTTATAAACGTTTTTTAAAATTTTCTCTTCATATTTTCTATGTGCTTCGCCGTAAATATAGTCATAGCTTATATTAAAAGCTTTTATAAGTTTATCATTTAATACTATATCTTCTGTCTCGCTAACTATTGCAACGTCGCATTCGCTATTATTTGGCGCAGGTATTGGCTCGCTAAAGAGCATCTCGTAGCTTAAATTTAAACTTCTACAAACCGCATCTGTGAGTATAACTGATTCAAGCGACATACAAACAACTATCGTCTTTTTATCTACGAGCTCTTTTTTTGGCAAAATTTCAATTAGCTTGCTAGCTGCTTCTAATTGATCCTTAAATTTAGCCGTTATCATTTAGTTGGCACTCGATTTTGTACTACTTTGTGAGAAGTCATAGTGCAAACCGCCCATTGGATAGAAATTTATCGTGAAATAAATACCATTTTTTCTAGTTGATGCTGAGCCGTTTATTGTTGTTGTTGGCTCGACATCTTGTTGATAAATTATCCCGTAATTCCAGCATTTTCTTTGATGAAGCACACCAATTCTCCAGCTTTTTGTGTAACTTCGCTCAATATCATATTGCCAGCCGCCAATAAGACTATACTGATGAGGTAATTTTACTCCAAGACCACTTGTAAAATAACTATCTTTTGTCGCACTATTTTTTATTTTGCTATCATTTTTCTTCATAGTATGAAGCATATTTAGCCAAAATAGATCATTCGTGTATGAAAATCCGCTTTGTACCTTTTTAAGCTCTTTGCTCTTGTGTGAATATTCAAGCTTATTATAAAGGCTTAAATTTTCAAATGGATATAGATAGATAGCATTTTTTAAATTCGAATATTCATCTTCTTTTGTGTAATATCCTTGAGAAATACTATGTTTTATAATCTTTCTACCATTAGAGTTAAAGAAATACTGAGTCAGATAACCAGAAATTTCTTCCTTACTCTGCTCTTGAGTCAAGAAATTTTCATATTCATTTAGATTTTTATCATAGATAAACTCATCATCCAAATTTCCTTTTCTATAGCCTGGCAGTAGGTATTCGGCCCCAAAATTTAGAGTGTGATAAAAGCTTTCATACGCTTTTGCAAGGTCAGTGTGAAGGGTAAATTTGTGGTAATTATTTACAAAATTTGTATGTTTATCTTCTCTTTTATCATCAAATGAATTTATCTTATTCTCGTAATTTATTCTTGAAGCGTATAAATACTCGTAAAACGAAAACGTTAAGCTATCATCAAGTAGTGGTACATGCACTGAAGCTGGAAGTGTAAATTCATACTGAGTCGCTCTAACGCCTATTTTTCTATCATATCTATGTGACTGAAGATCAAGTGAATATAAGATATTTGGCAAAACAATATCATCTGTAAATTTATGATACTGAAGCGATGGGAGCTCTTGAAGCGTGTCTTTGTTCTCATTTTTTGAGCCAATTTTTTCAGTATCTATGTAGTATTTTGCATAAGCACCAAAATAATGATCGTCATTTGCGATGAAATAGTTAAATTTAGAAGTTACAAGCGAATCATAATCATCATCTCTGCCCTTTAAATTTAAATAATCTATATCATTTAGCTTCGTTGCATCTATCCAAATTCCCTCTTGCAAATCCGCTTCGCTAAGGTATCTTATAAGCTTATCTCTTTCGTATTTTAGTCCAATGCCTTTATGTGTTTTATTTTTTAGTTCAGCCTTATTTGATGTCTCTCCTTTTTGCTTGGCTTGGTAGCTGTTTTTATCAGTAAATGACCCAAAGCTGATTTCGCCCCTTGAATCAGGCGACTCAGTAAATCTAAACGCACCATAAATTCCAGCACCTCTGTTTGTTCTTATCTGCGGATCAAGCTCGAAGTCCCACTCATTATAAGGTGCAAAATAAATCGGCTGCTTGTAATAAAAGCCTTCAGATTTTCCGTATCCAAGCTCAGGCGGTAAAAGGCCTGTTCTTCTTGTGGTATCTGTTGAAAAACCAAAATATGGCAAATAAAAAACTGGCACATTAGCTATACGAAAGACTGGGTTAAAAAGGTGTAAAAATTTGCTTTGTTTATTTAGCATAGCTGAGCTTGAGGTGATACTCCAGTCAGGATCTTGGACATTACAGCTTGAAACCATCGCTTTTTTTACTCTATAGTACTCACTGTCAGAGCTGCTCTCATCGCTTCTCATCCATACTTCCATGTCTTTATTCATCATAAAAAGCGATTCAAAAGCAGTATCATTATTTTTTAAATTTAGCTTTGCATAGTTTGAGCGAGAGACTTCGCTCTTTCCTTTCATCATGTTGACGTTACCAAATAGCTCGATAACCGAATTATTTTGATCATACACAGCACAATCAGCCGTTACAAGATAATCTTGTGAATATACAACGACGTTTTTATTGGCCGTGACGATACCTTTATCTTGCTTTACATCATCAGCCAAAAGCTGCACATCTTGCACAGCTGCACTTAGATTTAAAATACAAACCGGAACTAAAAATAAAATTTTACGCATTTATCACCACTGTTTTTGCTATTTTGTCTTGCCAAGTCTGCCTAGCTGGATTTGCAAATGCCCATGCAAAACCAAGATAAAAACAAGCTTCACTAACCAACCTAAAAATCGCTCTTACCAAGCTTGAAATAAAATTTGGTCTATCTAAAATTTCTACATTAATGCACATCGTCTTTGTTAGCATTTGCCCAAGACTCGCACCATAATACCAAACAAAAAATGCATGATAAATAATCTTTAGTGCGACTATTTGCCAAAAGAAATTTAAAGTCAAATTTCTGGCTTCATCATAGCTCATAACCGACAAAAAGGCATCCCAGTAAATGATCAAAAACAAAAAAGAAACGATACATTCATCAATTGAGTAAGCTAGCACTCTTTTTGAAAATGGCGCTAGCGAAATTTCTTCTTTTTCAAGTTTTTCAACTATCTGCATACTCATTTTAATGCCTGCCAGGCAATATCTTTTCTATAATGTGCTCCATCAAATTTTACATTTTCGCAAAGCTCATAAGCTCTATCACGTGCCTCTTTTATACTCTTCGCAGTGGCCACACAGACTAATACCCTGCCACCATCTGCATAAATTTCTCCATCTTGCTCACTAACACCAGCATAAGCGATGTGAGCATCTTTTACATCATTTAAAACTGAAATTTTAACCTTTGGGCTACTTTTATACGGGTAGTCCTTACTAGCCATCACAACGCCAACTGCAAATTCATCTTTTAAGCTAATAGGCTTTAGCTCGCCCTTTGCAGCATTTAGTAAAATTTCACTTAAATTTCCGTCAATTAATGGCATCAATACCTCGCACTCAGGATCGCCAAATCTTACGTTAAACTCAAGTACATAAGGCTCATTTTTCACGATCATTAGCCCTACAAAAAGTACTCCACAAAACGGACTGCCCTCGTTTTTCATCCCTTTTAAAGTTGGCTTTACAACCTCTTCTTCAACCCTTTTTATCAGCTCTTTTGAAGCAAGCGGACTTGGAGCATAAGCACCCATGCCGCCAGTATTTGGACCTTCGTCATTATCAAGCAGACGTTTATGATCTTGTGCCACTGGCAAACTTACAAAATTTTCGCCGTCACAAATAGCAAAAAAGCTCAGCTCAAAGCCGTCTAAAAACTCTTCAACGACAACAAATTTACCAGCATCACCAAAGCTGGCTCCGCTTAGCATGTCGCTAACTGCCTCTTTGGCATCCTCTTTAGAATTTGCGATTATTACGCCCTTGCCAGCGCAAAGTCCATCGGCCTTTACGACCATCGGCGCGCTTAAGGTATCAATAAATTTAAATGCCTTTTCTTTATCATCTGTATTTAAATATCTTGCGGTTTTTATGTTATTTCTAGCTAAAAAGTCCTTCATATAAGCCTTGCTAGCTTCAAGTCTAGCAGCTGCTTTGCTTGGTCCAAATATAAGCAAGCCCTCTTTTTTAAAGATATCCACTACACCTTCACTAAGCGGTGATTCAGGGCCCACGATAGTTAGAGCAATATCATTTTGTTTAGCAAATTTTGCAAGCTCATAAAAGTCTTTTATCTTCAAATTCTCACCAAGGCGTGAGGTTGCACCATTTCCCGGCGCAAAGTATAAATTTATATTTTTTTCGTTTTTTAGTTTTAGAGCAATGGCGTATTCGCGGCCGCCACTTCCTATTATGAGAATATTCATTTCATCTCCGTAAATTTAAAAAACCCGAGTGGGCGTCGCATAGAAGAGTGTCCCATAAACAAAGCCAATCTTGCAAATAGATGGATACCAAACGGTTGCAACTTCTCGCCTTTTCAGACTCAAACGAAGCCACATCACAAGGCACCCATACCTTTTCGCTAACAAAAAAGTGTTGGACCCCGTAAAATGCTGACTCGCTTCACTCAGGCAATAAAATTATATAAATTCTTTGCTTAAAGTAATGTTTTGGCAAGCGCGATACAGGCGTTTATATCTTGACTTTGGCTCACTATTGGCTCGGTAAATTTTAGCTCTTTTGCAGTGACCTTTCCAATGCTTATCGCTTGATAGCTCTCATCCCAACCAAAATTATTAAGAAAATTTTTGACATTTAGTGGAGAAGCGAAGATCAAGATACTATTTTTTGGCGGTTTTAGCTCCATTTTGCAAGGATTTAAAATATTTTCATAGGCAACGATCGCCTTTATATTTACGCCACCCTTTTGTAAAATTTCTAAGAAATTTGAAGCACTATCTTTACCTTTTAGATAAATAACCTTTTTACCTTTTAAAAGTGGCAAAATTTCTCTTGCGAAGTCATCTCCGTGAGCATTCTTTCCGGTATAAATTTCGCTAAATCCAAACTCTCTTGCGGCCGACGCACAACTATTTGCAATGGCAAAGACTGGCAAATTTATAGGCGAAATGCCATTAAATTTTAATGCATTAAAAGCATTTTTAGAAGTGGCTACCAGCACATCATAGTCGCTTAAATTTAATTCAAATTTTAAAAACTCGATCTTGCTAACACTTAAATTTATAACGCTCTCATTAGTCGTTTTTGTATTTGAAATAAGATAAATTTTACGCAACTCTTTTTAACCTTAAAAAAGACATCAAAGCAAGTAATGTGCAGGCTAAAATAACAATAGAAGTTGAATAAAATATATCGCCAAGCCCAACTAGCGGAGAGACGACGCCGCCTAAGAAAAATGGACAAAATCCAAGTATCGCTGAGGCTGAGCCTGCGTATTCTCTGCCTTCATTCATGGCTAGCGATGAAGCAGTTGGCAAGACAAATCCTGTAAAAAGAAGCAATAAGAAAAATGCGATGATAACGCCGATCACTTCAAATTTAAAACAAAGCATGAAAGCAATAAAAATGCTAGCAAACAAGGTGCCAAAAAGCCCAGTTTTTAGTGCTTTTCGCTCATTTAAAAGACTAGCAAGCCTTGCTCCTATAACAAGCCCTAAACCATTTGAAGCAAAACAAAAGCTATAACTTACTGGACTTAGAGAATAAAATTCTTGAAAGATAAACGAAGATGACGCTATATAAGCAAACATCGCACCCATCGCAAATGTCTGAATGCTTACAAAAAGCATAAATTTTTTCTTTCTTAAAATTTTGCCAAAAACACTATAAGTCACTAGCAAAGGCATTTTTAAGCGATTTGACTGACTCAAGCTCTCTTTGAAATAAAAATTTGCGATAAAAAGCAAAATACCAATGATAGTAAGCGCCATAAAGATGCCACGCCAGTCGGTAAATTTAAGCAGCAAACTACCGCCAATTGGTGAAAGTATCGGGGCTAGACCATTTACGACCATCATAAGGCTAAAAAATTTAGTCATTTCATGGCCCTTATAAAGATCACTAACAACAGCCCTTGAAATAACCAAACTGCCGGCACTTGCAAGCCCTTGAATAATTCTCATAAAGATAAAAAACTGGATATTTTGTGCAAAAAATATAAAAATAGTGCTTATAGTATAGACGATGAGTGAGATAGTAAGGGGCAATTTTCGGCCAAATTTATCGCTTATTGGACCAACTATGAGCTGACCTATGGCTAAGCCTGCCATCGATGTAGTGATCGTTAATTGTGTAGCTGTAACGCTTGTTTTAAACCACTCAGTAATAGCCGGAAGTGCTGGCAAATAAAGATCTGTCACAAATGGTCCAAAGGCAGAGAGAGCACCTAAAAATAGCAATAAAAATAGTTTGGAATTTTCTTTTTTCATAGTTTTTCTTTAAATTTTAAAAGAGATTATATTATGACTTTGCTTTTTGGGTTATTAAGGGTAAATTTAACGTGATTTATAAAATATAAAAGCCCTAAAATTAGGGCTTAGTATTACATTTTGTCTTTAGTGACGATTAAGAGCATTTTAAATTTATCTTTTATCTTTAATCCGTGTGGTATTTTACCTGGAAGCACGATGGTATCGCCTTTTTTGATATCAAAATGCTCATCACCAATAGTTAGTTTCATCTCGCCATCAAGTGCGATAAGTAGTGCATCGCCTGGAGCTGCGTGAGTTGAGAGCTCTTGGTCTGTGTCAAAACTAAGTAATGACATTGATCCGTTTTCGTTCTTTACGAGCGTTTTGCTCACGATTTTGCCTTTTTCGTATTCGACTGCATCAACTAAGCTAAAAATAGCTGCCTTAGGTAAATGATCTATCATTAAGTCCTCCTTAAAATCAATTGAAATATATTTCGTTGGTTCTTTAAAAACTAGCTTGCGCCACACTTTTTTCTCTATCAGGCAAGCTTGCTCATTGCCTATATGCATCTGCTTTTCGCCATAGTATAGGCTAGCACCGCCCTCTACAACCCATGCAAGGCTGTCGCAAAACAGCATCTCATGATCTAGTTCCTCACCCGTATCAAAAGCAAATACATCGACATGAGCGTTCTCGCAATCAAAAATTCTCTTGCTAACGACGCTTTTTGCGACGACTTTCGTGTCGGCGTTTAGATTGTAAATTTTACTCATTTTATATCCTTTTTTGCAAAATTATAAAAGGTTAAGAGCTAAATTTCATTGACCAATGTTAATAAAAAGAGAAAAAATATCCTAATTAAAACTAATGTATATAAGGAAGTTCCATTTACAGAAAATTTCATAAAGGGATTTTTGTGTCTACTCTCACTCAATAATTACCATATCATATTTGTTTCTTTTATTCTATAACAGTATCTTTTTAGTTTCTGTTTTTAATATGCGTAACCCGGCTTCCTTGCCGTAGTTTTGTAAGCTTCGTTAAGTACTAATCCAATACCCATTTGATGGAATTTTTTATACCAATTACAAAAATATCTGTACAATCCTTGTCGGTTGCATTTAATACAACAAAACCAACCGACTCATCATTCATATGGCAAGCGAGAAAAGGCTTTTACCGTGAATCACGAATATACTCTTCTGTGCTTTCTGGTATTCCAAACCATTCTGAAAGGTCATATAATATTTCTCTTGACACAGCTTACTTTTCTAATTTATCTTCAACTTCTTTTATTTTTATATCAATTTACTCTTCCACAACTTCTATACTTTTAAATGTATACCTTTGTTTCTTAAATTTTCTATGCAATCAGCCAGATATTCAATATCGTGCTCTTTGTAAATTGGACTGCTTATAATTTCTTCTTTAAGATTATCGTACTTTTCTGCTGTCCTTCCTCTATAATTTTTATCTTTCCATTCCGCAGAAACATTATATCCCCTTTTTTCCATCTCCTCCATAACCAATACATGGTAAATAAAAAGATGATACGGGGAATATGTAAACACATAGTCTACAGTTTTATGTTTCTTTTTCCATCCATTGCCCCTCAGAGCACAACATTCCCTATGTTGCCCAAGAAGCTGACTTTTGGGCAATAAGTGGATAAGTTTTTCATGCCATAGTCTCATATTGTTCTACTGTTAACAAAGTTGATTTTTCTAAATATTCATTAGGGTATTTCTTTAGTAAAGTGTTAATGCATTCAATTACAACATCTTGATTATTTTTCCCTTCCATATATCCATTTAATATATCAAATAATACCTGTTTTTCAATTGTACTTGCGTCTTTTTTGAAATAACCCCATATGTGAAGAACAGCGTTACTAAAATCTTTTTTACTCTCCTTCATATCCCTTGTTTCATGTATTTTTTCATTTAGCCATAAAACATCCAATTCTGTTCCTTTTAAGTACTCTCTTATCCCCAAATATGCTTTATGCGATTTGCTTAGTACAAAATATTTATTTTTTGCCCATAATTCTTCACATTCTATTCTTATATCTTTGTGACTCATATTGACGCCTTTTTCAAAATATTCAAACTAAAATAAATCCCATATAGTATATCACCATTTAAGTCTTTATTAATAGCATTTAAATTTTTATTTAGATAAGGTATAAATGAATATCCCGCATTGCTATATGTTTAAGTGTGCTCCGATACAAAGAATTTTTATTACTGTAATCTCTTCAAATTCAAACTTATCAACCACTGTTTCCACAAAAGCCTCCCACTAAAATGGTGGAAGGCTTTCTAAATAATTTATCTAAATTCAACAACTCCCTTTGGAACCTACTTTTTCTTACTTTTAGTATCAAAATAGTATCACTAAAGAGTTTTTGCTTCCGTAAGCCGTTGTGATATTGTATTTTCAACGGTTTTACAACAGAAATACTTTTACTCTATTCCCACTCAATAGTTGCAGGTGGCTTGCTTGAAATGTCGTAAACTACGCGGTTTATACCGTTTACCTCGTTTATAATGCGGCGGCTTACGTTTTCTAGCAGATCGTACGGCAGGCGTGAGAAGCTAGCAGTCATGCCATCGCTCGCATCGACCACACGTACACAAACAGCATTTTCATAAGTGCGGTTATCACCCATAACACCAACAGAATTTACATTTAAAAGCACGCAAAATGCCTGCCAAGTTTTGTTGTACCAGCCAGTGCTCTTTAGCTCATCGCGCAAGATCACGTCAGCTTTTCGAAGTAGCTCAAGGCTTGGTTTATTTACTTCACCCATGATGCGAATAGCAAGGCCTGGTCCTGGGAAAGGATGACGGAATACTAGATCACGGCTTAGTCCAAGCTCAAGGCCTAGTTTTCTAACCTCATCTTTAAAAATTTCTCTTAGTGGCTCTATTAGCTCAAATGTCATCCAATCAGGCAAACCGCCAACATTATGGTGGCTCTTTATCGTCTTGCTTGAGCCAACTACGGAGCTTTCGATAATATCAGTATAAAGAGTACCTTGAGCTAGAAATTTCACATCGCCGTGCTTTTTAGCCTCTTGCTCAAAAATTTCTATAAAGGTCTCGCCTATGATCTTGCGCTTTTTCTCAGGATCAACCACACCAGCTAAGCGGCCAAGGAAGATCTCACTCGCATCTATGCTAACTAGCTCAACGCCAAGCTTTGTTCTAAAAGTAGCCTCAACTTGCTCTCTTTCATTTGTTCTAAGAAGTCCGTTATCAACAAAGACAAGGATCAAATTTTCAGGCACAGCAGCTGCTAAAAGTGCTGCGGTTACAGAACTATCCACGCCGCCACTAACTGCACAAAGTACCTTATGAGTACCTACTGTTTTTCTTATCTCTTCTATCTTATTTTTAGCGAAGCTTCCCATATTCCATGTGCTCTCGCAGCCGCAGATATATTTAGCGAAATTCTTTAAAATTTGCGTACCGTATTCGCTGTGTTGCACTTCTGCGTGAAACTGGATCGCATAAAATTTTCGTTTATCATCGCCAAAAGCACAATAAGGCGAATTTTCACTAATAGCGATCACTTCAAAGCCCTCTGGCAAGTCTTTTACATAGTCACTATGACTCATCCATACGATTTGTTTTGAAGGTGTATCTTTAAATAGCTCATGCTCTTTAATAACGCTAAGCTCAGCCTTGCCGTACTCTTTTTGATCGGCCGCTAAAACCTCAGCTCCATGCGTGTGAGCAAGTAGCTGCATGCCGTAGCAAACGCCAAGTATAGGGATGTTTAACTCAAAGACACCGTTATCGCAAAAATAAGCATCTTTAGCATAAACACTAGCTGGACCGCCACTTAAAATGATACCTTTTGGCTCTTTCGCCTTTATCTCACTAAGCTTTGCATTAAATGGCAAAATTTCAGTGTAGACGCCCTCTTCTCTTAGCCTTCTAGCTATTAGCTGAGTGTATTGCGAACCAAAATCCAAAACTATAATCGTATTGTTCATTTATAACCTTTTAAAAATAGATATGAAAAATTTCAAACTGCACATACCAAACAATGATTGATACGATATATCCTAGAACCACCATCCAAGCGTATTTCATATGTGCACCAAAGGTATAAATTCCTTTTAATTTACCCATTACTCCAACACCAGCCGCTGAGCCAAAGCTGATCATCGAACCGCCGATACCAGCAGTTAGTGTCACTAGTAGCCACTGACTCATCGCCTCGCCCGCATCAGCTCCCATAGCTGGATTTGCTTTTAAGACAGCTGACATAACAGGGACGTTATCAACGATGGCTGAAAGGAAGCCAACGCCAATATTTACAGCAGTTGAGCCAAATTTATCATAAAGTGATACAGCGTAATTTAAAAATCCAGCAAAATGAAGAGCGCCAACTGCAGCTAAAATTCCAAAGAAGAAAAATAGTGTGTTGTTTTCGATCTTTGACATATAGTGAAATACATGCATTGGCTCTTCATTTTTGTGAGCTTTTTTAAAATAGTAAGTATAAAGACTAAGTAGTGAGAAGCCAAACATCATTCCCCACATCGCTGGTAAGTGGAAAAGCTGATGCATCATAACAGCACAAAAGATAGTAAATGCACCTATAAAAATAACCGCTTTACCGCCCTTTTTCATAACCACTTTTGGCTCGTTTGCCACATCAAAATGTGGTGCAGTACTTGGCACTACGCGAGAAAGTAAAAATGCTGTTACAAGCCAGCCAATAATAGATGCTGGGAAAAGTGCGAAAAAGTCTAGAAACGGTGACTTACCTGCTGCCCAAACCATAAGCGTAGTGATATCGCCAAATGGACTCCATGCTCCACCTGCATTTGCTGCAACGACGATGTTTATCGCGCCAGCTACTAAAAAATTTGTATTATTTCTATCTATCGTTAGAAGAACGGTTGAAAGAATAAGCGCTGTTGTTAGGTTATCAGCTACTGGGCTTATAAAAAATGCCAAAATACCAGTTAGCCAAAACAGCTTTCTATAAGTATAGCCTTTTGATACGAGATTATATTTAAGTGCATTAAATACGTCTCTTTCGATAAGTGCTTCGATAAAAGTCATCGCCACCATCAAGAAAAATACGATCTGAGCAATCTCTAAAATCAGGTGATTTACCTCATGTTCAAGCGAATGCACATCCATGCCATTTATAAGCATATAAACACCGATAAGTAGGAACATAAACGTACCGATAAATATAGCAGGTTTTGCTTTGTCGATATGGAAATTTTCTTCTGCTGCTATAAAAAAATATCCAACAACAAAAATTATAAGCGATAAAATTCCTGCCCATGTAGTAGTTAAGTCAATAGCTGCGGTTTCTCCATCAGCACCAAAAGCCATCGCGAAAAACAAGCCTAGAAGTCCAAAAAACCTCATTATACTCTCCTTGTAGAATAAAAAATCTTGGTATATTACTTAAATGAGCCTAAAAATTAGGTTAGTTAAAATTATTAAGCTTACATTACATTTTTATTTAAATACGAAAAATTTTACTAGATTTTGTTTATCTTATCAGTTTTCTTTTCTTTTACGGGAGCATTTCCATAAAATGGATCATCCTTGTAACCACAACCGCTAAATGCAAAAAGAGTAAAAATTAAAATAAAAGATGATAAGATAAGCCCATGAAAAACGCTAAATTTTTGATAAATACTATTCACGAAAATCCTTTGTATAAAGAAAAATTAAGCATGGCAAATGAGTGCCAACAGCTTTTAGAGCTTATGGGGAAAGCAAAACGATTTTATATAGCTTTTTGCTACGTTAGAGAAGGTGTTTTGACCTTTGTTCTTACTCATCCCACTGGGCTTTTAGAGCTTAGGCGTGATAGTAGTATAAATGATATAAAAAGGTTATTAAAAACCTTTTGCAAATTTAATAAAAATAGCGTTTTTAACAGCATTCTTACTCCAAAGCCTCTTAACGAAATCAACTATACAAAGAACAAAAAAGAAGAAAATATAAGATTTGTCGTGAGCAAATTTTTAAAATTTTTTAATCAAAAAGAGCAAAGTACCATCTTTTATGCGCCAGCTAGTAAAGGCGAGTTTAAAAATTTGGCAAAAGACGAGCAAATACGCCAAAAATTTGAAGAGCTAAGAGAAATTTTGCTAAAGAAAAATGAGCAGGCAAGATGCTAATAGACGAGATAAGAACGCTTCCAAACGAGCCTGGCGTATATCAATATTTTGACGCGCAAAATAGACTTTTATACGTTGGCAAGGCCAAAATTTTAAAAAATAGGGTCAAAAGCTACTTTAAATTTACCCCAAGCCTAGCTCCGGCTGAAAAACTAAGCCCAAGAATTTCAAAGATGATAAGCGAAGCTGTGCATCTTGAATACATCGTCACGCCAAGCGAAGCAGACGCGCTCATACTTGAAAATTCTTTCATCAAGCAGCTAAAACCAAAGTACAACATCTTGCTTCGTGACGACAAGACCTACCCTTACATTTTTATAAATTTAAATGATGATTTTCCAAGATTTGAGATCACTAGAAAGGTGGTTAAAGGCTCGAATATCCGCTATTTTGGGCCATATTTTAGTGGAGCTAGCGAGCTACTTGAGGCGCTTTATCTAAATTTTAATCTCGTTCAGAAAAAGTCCTGCATCAAAGGCAAAAAAGCCTGCCTTTTTTATCAGCTAAAACGCTGCTATGCTCCGTGTGAAGGCAAAATTTCAAAAGAAAACTACGCTAAGATCGTAAATGAGGCTATCGCGGCCTTACAAAATCCAAATTTACTCATCACTCGCCTTGAAGAGCTCATGCTAAACTACGCCAAGGCTGAAGACTACGAGCAAGCAGCCGCGACTAGAGATAAAATACAAACACTTAAAAACATGCAAACAAAGGTTGAAGTTGATCTAGCTAAACTTGAGGACTTTGAGGCCTACTCGGTCGCTTGCGTGCACGATATGATCTGTGCGGTGAGATTTAGCGTGCAAAATGGCAAGATAACTGGCGTAAAAACTGACATCGCGCAGGCTAAAAACGCTCAAAAAGATGAGATAAACGAAGCTTATAAGCAGGCTATTTTAAAAAGCTTCATAGCTGGACAGCCAATAATTAGCACCAAAATTTACGTCAATGAGAGCTTTGAAGATAGCGAGCTTGTTGAAGAAATTTTAAACGAGAGATTTGGACGTAAATTTAGCATCACTTGCCCTAAAATTGGCGATAAGCGTAAAATTTGTGAGATCGCTACCAAAAACGCTGAAGTTAGCATCGAAAAATATCTAAAAACGCACGATAACGTGCTATTAAACGAGATAAAAGAGTACTTTGACCTAGCTCACACGCCTTACGTGGTCGAAGCTTACGACAACTCACACCTTTTTGGCGAGGCAAGTGTCGGAGCAATGGTGCGCTATGAGCATGGCGAGTGGGCAAAGCAAAACTACCGCCATATGCACCTAAGCTCTAAAAACGACTACGATCAGATGAAAGAGAGCCTAACAGCTAGAGCCCTTAGATTTGACAAGCTTAGCCCACCTGATCTTTGGGTTATTGACGGAGGCGAAGTGCTTTTAAACTTAGCCTGTGAAATTTTAGCAAGTAGTGGCGCAAATGTCGATGTGATAGCCATTTCAAAAGAGAAGATCGATGCCAAAGCTCACCGCGCAAAAGGCGAAGCAAAGGATAAAATTTACACAAAAAATGGTAGCTTTAGCCTAAGTACGAGCGATAAAAAGCTTCAGTTTTTCCAAAAAATGCGTGATGAAAGCCATAGATTTGTCATTAGCTTTCACAGAAAAACAAGGCAGAAAAACGATATGCAAAGATCAATTCTAAAGCAAGCTGGCGTTTCTGAGGGCAGTATCGCGAAATTAATCAGCTTTTACGGAAGTTTTGATAAAATCAGCGAAGCGAATTTAGACGAAGTGGCAAAAATAACAAATAAAAGCGTAGCAGAAAAGCTTGCAGTGCTCAAAGAAGGAAATTTGAAGTGATAATATATGATGAAAATTTAAAAATATCTGCGATAACGCAAGATTCACTTGAGCTATTAGGTTTTGATAGTTTAGATGACTTTTTGTTGCGATACAAAGATATAAGCGAGCTAGTCATAACAAGCCAGGAAAGTACAAACTACAGCTTCTTGGAATTTTTACAAAATACGAAAGATAATAGCGCTAGAGTAAATTTAAAAAGAAAAGATGGTGGCGCGATCTTACTAGAAGTGAGATTGCAAAATGCCATTTTAAAAAATGGTGAGAAATTTTTTATCGTGCTTTTAGAGAAGCAAGACATAATAAACAACCAAAATCTAATAGCAGCGGTAAAAGTAAAACCTACATTAAGACTGCCTGTTTTTAAACTGAACGCATGGTATCTTTTTGACACACAGACACAGTCACTTATCGATGATTCTTGGTTTGAAACATCGCTTAAAATACTAAATTTAAATAAAAAAGATTTTGCGTCCTACTTAAATATCTTTTTGCATAACGCAAGAGAAATTCTTATCCAAATCCAATCAGCCATAATCGCAAAAGACGAGATAATGCTCAAAAAATACGTAGATGAGATAAGGGAAGCTGCATTAAATTTAAAGCTTAATAACCTTGCAAATGAGCTTAACGCTTTTTTAGATAACAATCAAAATGGAAAAATGAAAGAGATGTCTCTTTTTACCAAAAGACTAATTGAGATAGAAAATATTGTAAAAAAACATAGCAAAAAGAGTATCCATGAAAAATAATAAATTTTATATATTGTTAGCGCCAATAATAATTTCAGCGATCTTTTGCGCATATAGCGGAAATGAAAGCTATAAAAAATTTACAGAACTAAAAGATCTAAATGAAAAACTATATAAACAATCCTTAGTATTTCAAACTATAAGATCTGTAATACAAGAGCACGATACGCTAATAGGCAAAAACCAAGAAGATATAAAAAGGTTGCAAGATAACACCTTAAAAAATACACAAAAATTTATAAATTCTATAAGAAAAGACGATCGCATCGAGATACGAAATATAAATAAATTAAAAGAATTGCTAGCAAATATAAATCAAAATGATAAATTTGATGAACTATTTTATGAATTTTTCCAAAATATAAATGGAGAAATAGATAGCGATTTTAAACAAGACTTAGACCGAGACTTTCCACTTATAATAAAAGCTTATGCCGCAACTTTAAGTAAAATTTACAATCAACTCTCTTTAGCAAACAACACAAAATACTATGTAAAAAATATCTTTATAAATGGCCCTTTATTTTCAATAAATAGCAATGTGAGAGAAAATATATATTCCGTAAAGGACAACACGCCAAATCTTGATATGCTTCCAAAAAGTGAGCTAAAAGAGAATATCTATAAAGACTTTAACCAGTTTGAAGCCAACTATCAAGCCAGAAAAATAAGAGAAGTTAAAGCCAAGATCGCATTTTCTGAGAAGCTAAACATCGAAGATATCATCTTAATCAAACAGTATGAAGATGATAAATTTATACTTTTATTAGATAGTGCCATAAACATAAAAAATGAGCTGTTAGAACTTACTAAGAGCGAGAAAATAAGATTTGGCATAAAGACCTTCTTTGAGTTTTTGCTTTGTGGCTTGCTCATTTTATCTTTGCTTAGCATTTCTGCTAGGTTGAAATTTTTAAAGGTGCTTATCGATAAGTCAAAATACATATCAAACTATATCCTATCATCAAAAGAGACAAGTGCGGATAATGCGATATCAAAACTTATAAAAACTTATGAAGATCTAAAAGAAACCTATATAAAAGATAGCAGCTTTTTTCAGATAAAAGATAGATATATTTTATCCGTGAGCAAGAAGCTAGAGTCTATCAATAAGGAAATTTTTACATCGACTGCGGCTTTAAAAATAGAAACAAATAATAGCAAAAAGCAAGTATTTATAGACACGATAGAAAAAAATGCAAATATCATGACTTCACTTTATAACAATGCTAAAAATATCTCAAATGTTAAAAAATATAGCGAATGCAATAAAACCGAGATATTTGATCCTCAAAAAAGCTTCGAAGAAATTTTGCAAGCAAATATCGTCTATTCGCAAAGCAAAAAGATAAATTTTATAAGTTACCTTGATCCAAGCCTTACAAATGAACTAGAAGGAAATCTAAATTCATTAAAAACCGCATTTAACTCTATCTTTTTGGCGTCTTTATCAATGTCTTTAAGACATCAAAACATTATCATCACTATCAAAAAAGTTCAAAAAGAGTTTGATAGAAGCGGGCTTTGTTCTGTAAGCTTTAGCATAAAAAATAGCTCAGCTGCCATGAGCGAAAAGCAAATTTCAGATATATTTTTAGATGATGAGAATAGCTTAAATAATGATGAGAGCGAGTTTTATCTAAAAATCGCTCAAATTTATTTAAAAAATTTAGAAAGCAAGCTGGAGATTAACTCGTTTCCAAGTATTGGCAATGAGTTTAAATTTATAGTCATTTTTAAAACAACATCAAACTATAAAGACTTTGATATAAAATGCAATCATAAATTAGCATTCTTGCAAGACGTAAATGTCGCTTACAACGAAGCTTTTGAGCAGACCACAAAAGACCTTGGACTCAAAGTGGATATGCTAACAAGCACTAGTCCATCTATTACAAAAAATTATGATGCTATATTTTTAAGAAACACCAATAAGCAAGGCCAAGATATTAAAAATCCGCTCATTTTAAAAGATCCGCTAACTCCATTAAGTATCACAAGACTACTTTGCTTAGGTGAAGCTGATATTATGAATAAAAATTTAAACGATAAACCAAAAATTTTAATCTACGATACTAATGAAATTTACATAGATATAACAGCAAGTGGCTTTAGTAAATTTAACTGCGAAGTTGTGGGAGTTTGTAATAAAAAAGATTTAAAACAAGCCATAAAGCAAGGCAATTTTGACCTTATCTTTGTTGGCTCGAAATTTTTCGAAGCTGAAAAAAATAGCCTTCAAAAAAATCTTGATCTTATAAAAGCAGCTATACAGAATGCGAAAATTCCAATTATACTAATGCTTTCAAATACTTCAAATATAGATGGAGAGAGCGTCAAAGAATACTTTAATGCTTATATAAAAACGCCAATAAATAGCGACGAACTGGCTCAAATTTTTAGAAAATTTTTGCCAAATTTTGGCGAGATTGCAATAGACGAAAGCTATCTGGCAAAAAGCGAAAATATTATTTTATTTAAGAAATCGCCAATGGAAAATAAAATATTTAGCTCAGCTTTAGGAGAATTTTACAACACACTTGAAACCACAAATAGCTTTGATGAGCTATTAACAAAAATAAAGACCAAAACTTATGGCATCGTTCTTATAGATGAAAACGTAAAAGGCTTCAACTACGAAGAGCTAACAAGAGTTGTTGATAAGATAAGACAAAGCCAAAAGGTTGATACAAGAGTGCTGATATTTGGCGCACAAGAAAGAAGTGAATTTCCTTTTGTAAAAGTGCTAGCCAAAAATATCACAAAAGCAGAGCTTTCAGCTACCGTAAGAGAGCAAATCGATTCTATGGGCACTAGCTATGCTAAAAGCTCTTATGAATTTATTAAGTTTAACGCTTAAAACTCTTTTGCGTTATTTTTAAATACATTTAGCACGCTTGCCCGCTTATGGCAAATTTCAGCATATTCTCTTTCGCTCTTTGAGTCGTAAACTATACCAGCTCCAGCCCCCACAAATACATTACTAAATCCATTTTCACCTGGCACAAATATGGCTGAGCGAATAAGAATAGCAACCTGAGCATCGCCATTAAAATGTAAAAATCCAATGCCGCCGCCATAAATATTTCGCTCAGAAATTTCAAGCTCATTGATTATCTGCATAGCTCTTATTTTTGGGGCTCCGCTTAGTGTGCCAGCCGGAAAAATGCTAGCTAAGACGTCAAAAAGATCAAGCCCTTTGGTGCATTTGCCATAGACATCGCTTACGATATGAATTACTTTTTCATATTTTTGGATATGCATAGCATTTTTTACGGATACACTTTTTGATTCTGAAACCCTGCCGATGTCATTTCTGGCAAGATCGATTAGCATTTTGTGTTCAGCCAGCTCCTTTTCGTCACTTAATAGCTCATTTTCAAGTGCCGCATCTGCATTTGCATCGCTTCCTCTAGGCCTTGTGCCCGCAATTGGTGCCACAAAAATTTGCTCACTTTTCATCTCAAAAACAAGCTCTGGCGAAGAGCCAACCACATCGCCATAAGGTGTAGGAAAATGAAACATATATGGGCTTGGATTTGTAAGTGAGAGCTTTTTATAAAATTCCAAACTGCTCATATTCGTTGAAATTTCAAGCAATTCACCAAGCACCACCTGAAAGACATCGCCGCTTCTTATATACTCTTTTGCTAACTCAACCATATCCTCAAAGTGTTTCTTTTCTTTACTAAGATCAGTTTTTATACTAAATTTACTCTGCTCTTTGCTTTTGCATTCAACTTTCGCATCAAGCAAAAAGTCATAATATTTATTCTTATCTCCATAAAATGTATAAATTTTACTCATCTTATCAAAGTGCAGATAGGCCTTTGCATCGGCATAGATAAATTTTGGAAATTCATACTTTTTAGCTTTCTCTTCTCCGATATATTCAAAATATCTCACACCATCATAAGCAAAAACGCCAAAAAGTCCCGCAAAAGGTGCGAGCGATCTGTTACGATTAGTATCAAAATAACTTCTAAGCCCATAAAAATCCATATCCTCTTCATCGATGTATTCGCAATCAATGCCTATAATTGTTTGCGTCTTATCCTCGGCTAGGTAGCTATTTTTAAATTTTTCTCTAATCACTTCATAATAAAACAGTGGTTGTTCTAAGAGCATTTTTTTCCTTTAAATTTTTGATGATTATAAAAAAAGTTCGCTTTTACTTTTTAAAATTTTTATCAAATTTCTAAATTTATGCCTAAATTTCACATTTTTACTATTTTTTTAATACCACTTGGCTAAAATTTGGCACTCATAAAAGGAAATTTATGCTTTTTGTTGAACTTTTTATAATCGGTATAGGCGTTGGCTATATCGCTGGCTTTTTTGGCATTGGTGGCGGCACAGTCGTTGTTCCTATAATGGTCGCCTTTGGATATGACATAAAAACCGCTATTGGCATAAGCGTTATGCAAATGATATTTAGTGCAACTTTTGGCTCGTATCTAAACTACAAAGCTGGACTTTTAAAGCTAGATCGTGGCGTGGTTTTGGGGCTTGGAGGTTTGGTTGGAGCCAGCTTTAGTGGCATCATCGTATCGCACGCACCTGCACTCTTGCTTGAGTCTATGCTACTTGCAACATTTGTCTTTTCGCTTATAAAACTATACTTTTCACCAAACAGCGACGGCTCAAATGCGAATAATTCGCTCTTTTTGCTATTTTTAGTTGGCGTTTTTGTTGGCGTTTTTGCCATTAGCATCGGCATCGGCGGAGGTGTCTTTATCGCTCCTATCTTGGTTGGCTTTTTGCGTTATGAGCTGAAAAAAGCAGTCTCAATGGGCGTGTTTTTCGTTATGTTTGCAGCCATTGCCGGCTTCACCTCACTCTCACTAAATGGTCACATCTCATACGCTGAGGGCACATTTTTAGGTCTTGGCTCGCTAATAGGCGCATACTTTGGCACCAAAAAGACGCAACATACCGACAAAAAAACACTTAAAAAATGGTTTTTACTCTTTTATATAGCGATGATTATTCTAATCTTAAAAGATATGATATTTGGCTAAATCAAAAATTTAAGGCTAGGCTAGCTAGTCTTAAATTTCTTCAAAAAAGTAGGCTTCGCTTAATTTAAAAGCAAGCTTATCTAGTTCGTCTTTACTTAAATTTACGCTCTTTGCGATATCTTTTAAACTAGCTTTACCATCAAATTTTAAAGCGGCCTTGATCTCTTCATGGCTTAAGTTTAGCTTGCCATTTAGCTCATTTGCCAAAGAGATAACTGGTGAGCTAGCGTTTAAAAAATACTCCAGATACGCAGCAGTTCTAGGCTTTAGTCTAGTTTTGCAAGGCTCATAGGTAAGTGCTGCAAGTTTTGAAGAAGAAATTTTAGTGTTTTGATCGTTTAAAATTTCAAGTAGTCCTACAAAAGCTTCATTTGCATTCTCGCCAAGTACCGCCTTTACTTCGCTTAAATTTAAGCTTTGTGGATAGGCTTTGCTTAAAATTTCTTGCGTTTTTGTCCTTGGCTGCTCGCTAAAATATGCAAAATAAATCTTATCAAGCTCGCTCTCTCCAAGTACCGCTTCAAAGTCCTCAGCACCGCCAAGCCTCTCCTTGTGAGCGATGAGGCTTTTTCTAAATGATCTATTAAATAAAAAATCGTTTAGTTGCTCTTTTTTGATGCGAGAGTTGTAATTTTGCTCGATATGTGCATCAAAGCGATAAATTCCAGTCGAGCTTGCAAAGATGTCATTTAGCGAAGCATCTATTACGTAGCAAAGTCCGTGTTTGTTGATATGCTTAGCAAATTTATGAAAGTAGATTGGCTCGTTGCTAGCCTCTAAAAAATCATGCAATATATAATAATCATTACCCTTTGCGATGATGCCTTGTAAGAAATTTAGCTGCGTTAGAAGAAGCTTCATGCTATCTTTGTATACGACATCGCTTTGGCTTTGCAGGCTAAATTTCAAATAATCCTGTAAAAAATTTAACTCGCTTTTTACGCGAGCAAGTGCTTCTTTGCTGTCGTTGCCTGAGCTTACAAAAAGCATAAAATCTCTTAAAATATCAAGGCTCTTCCAGCCAGGATAGGTATTATACGAAACATAAGCGATGCCATCCTTGCTAAGTAGTGCTTTAATCGTGGCAAGCAACGCATCTCTTACATTTGGACTCACCCAGCTATAAACGCCATGAGCGATAATATAGTCAAATTTCCCAAGCTCTTTTATATCGCTTTCGTTCATGTGCAAAAAATTTCGCTCGAGCAAAGTAAAATTTTCTAAACCTATCTGCTTTGCTACCTTGTTACCCTCAACCACTTGATGGCTTGAGATGTCGATACCAACGACTTTTGCATTTTTATGTGAAATGGCAAATGGCAAGATATTACCGCCATATGATGAGCCAAGCTCAAGCACTCTAGCCTCTTTTAGGCTAGCTGCTTTAAGCCCCAGAAATTTAGCAACCGCTTCTATCCTAACTGGCGAGCAGTCGCTAAATGCGGCCGAGAAATAAGGAATTTCGTCGTAAGCTTTTTTTGCCTTGTTCATCAGCCGTGCTTTCTAGCAAATTCTCTCATGAACTCGCCAAGTTTCTCAACGTCACTTTGGCTAACGGCGTTGTAGATAGAGGCTCTTATGCCGCCAAGATGTCTGTGACCTTTTAGTCCTAGCATGCCCTCTTTTAGCGCTTCTTCGACAAAAACTGGCTCAAGCGCATGATCTTTTGGTATCGTAAAGCTCACGTTCATATCTGACCTACTTGATTTTTTAGCGTGCCCCACGTAAAAGCCATTTGAGCTGTCTATGATGCTATAAAGCGTGCTTGCTTTTTTGGCATTTATCTTCTCAACCTCGGCAAGTCCGCCAAGATCTAGCAGGTGCTGCATAGTTAAATTTAAAAGATAAATTCCAAAAGTTGGCGGTGTGTTGTAAAGTGAGTTTGCCTCTACGTGCGTTTTGTAGCGCAAAAACATAGGGACATTTTGGCTGCTCACGCGATCAACTAGGTCTTTTCTTAAAATGACGATAGTCACGCCGCTTGGGCCTGCATTTTTCTGAGCGCCACCGTAAAGCAAACCAATACTACTAAAATCAAGCGGTCTAGCGAAAAAATCACTCGAAGCATCAACAACTAGGGGAGATTTTGTCTTTGGCATAGCCTTATACTGTGTGCCATAAATCGTATTATTTGAGCAGATGTAGGCGTAGTCGGCATCGTCACTAAATTTTACATCAGGGATGTAAGAGAAATTTTCATCTTCACTACTTGCGACGACATCTACGTTTACGCCAAGCACTTTTGCCTCTTTGATGGCTTTGTTTGTCCAAACGCCGGTGTTTGCGTACTCGGCCCTGCCACCTTGATATAAATTCATCGGTATCATGCTAAATTGCAAGTGTGCGCCGCCTTGCAAAAATAAAATTTCATACTCATCGCCGATGCCGTAAAGCTTTCTTATCTTCTCCATCGCGCCAAAGTGGATCTCCTCAAAGGTCTTGCTTCTGTGGCTGATCTCCATGATCGAGTAGCCCTCGCCTCTATAGTCGGTAAATTCGGCCTTTGCATGCTCTAAAACGTCTAGTGGTATCGCGCTTGGGCCTGCGCTAAAGTTGATTTTTCTACTCATTTTTACTCCTTGATAATTGCTTTTTTATGTGTATTTTGCGAGATAAGCTCGATCTCATCATTTAAATTTAAATCCCTAAGATCGGCTCTCTTACCATCTTTTCTAACCTCGATAAGCCCCTTTGTGCTCTCAAAAAAGAGCTCCCTCATCTCATAAGCCTTCTCTAGCGAGCCAAGAGCTGAGCCAAGAAGCAAGATCTTTCTTTGCACGACGTTAGTTAGGGCGTTTTGCTTGTTTGCCACCTCGCTAAATTTTAGCTCGATCCTAGCTTTTAGAGCGTTTGATGAAAATTTAGAAAGTAGTAAATTTAGCAGATTTTGCTTCTTTGTGATCTTTAAATTTAAGGCGCTATCAAGATCGTCGCTGAGCCTATCAAGATACTGGAAAAACGCCTCTTCATCAGGCAACAGATCTAGCATGGCTGCACTTGGCGTAAGAGATCTGCGGTCTGCCACAAAGTCACTTATAACATAGTCGATCTCATGCCCGATAGCGCTTATGACTGGCGTTTTTGTAGCGTAAATTTCACGTGCCAAGCCCTCATCGTTAAAGCACCAAAGATCCTCTTTGCTACCACCTCCTCTAGCCAAAACGATCACATCGACACCGTATTTATCGGCTCTGCGCAAAGCTTTTATGAGCGAGCTTGGAGCACTTTCGCCCTGAGTTAGCGCGTCAAATATATAAATTTCACTTAGCCTCCAGCGGCTTCTTACCACCTTTAGCATATCCTGAAGTGCGGCTGAAGTGGCGCTTGTGACAAGGGCTATTTTCTTAGGTAAATTTGGTATCTCTTTTTTTGCGCCTACGTCAAAAAGTCCCTCGTTTTCGAGCTTTTCTTTAAGCTGTCTAAACACAAGCTCAAGCTCGCCCTCGCCATCAGGCAGCATCGCGCTAGCCACTAGCTGATACGACCCACTTGGCGAATAAATGGTCACTTTGCCATAAATTTTTACTTTTAGTCCCTCTTTTGGCAAGAATTTCACCTTTTGGTTGTTCATGCGATACATAACGGCTGAGATGCTTGACTTTTCGTCTTTTAGCGTGAAGTACCAGTGCCCAGAGGCGTGCTTAGTAAGGCGCGAAATTTCGCCACTTACCTCGACGTAGTCAAGGGTTGCCTCAAGCAGCGCCTTTGCTTTTTCGTTTAGCTCAGATACGCTAAGCATTGATCTCTTTGACCTTTTTAGCGATAAATAGCGTCGAGATATCCATGCTAAAGCCCTTGCAAAGCTCTATCTCAAAGCCAGCCTCTATAAGTTCATCACAAAAACTCTTAGCATCCAAGAAATTCTCGATCGAGCTTGGCAGATATTCGTATGCCTCTTTGTTTTTTGAGATAAAGCCACCAATTTTTGGCAAAATTTTACTTAGGTAAAAATCCCTTAGTGAGGTTATAAGACCTTTTTTCTGGCGTTTAGTAAATTCAAGCACGACAACGTAGCCATTTAAAGCAAGCACTCTGTTAAACTCCCTAAGTGCCGCCTTTCGCTCGACCACATTTCTGATGCCATAGCTTATGCTTAGAATTTGAGCCTCACCGCTTGCAAGCGTCGTGTTGTCAGCGTAGGCCTCTATAAATTTAAAATTTGGAAATTTCGCCCTAGCCTCTTTTAGCATACCACTTGATGGATCGATGCCAGTGAGGCTTTTCACCTCAACGCCAAATTCTTTTGAAATTTCACTCCAAAGCCCCATCATATCGCCAGTGCCACAAGCCACATCCACGATATTTATGCTTTTATTTTTAAAAATTTCTAGCATATATCTGCAGGCAAATTTCCTCCAACTCACGTCCACACCAAGACTTAGCACTCTGTTTGCGACGTCATAAGTCGGAGCGATCTGGTTAAACATATCAACGATTTTTTCTTGTTTTTGCATAAATTTGCCCTTTTATATGTAGTAAATTTTTAAATTTCTTGAAATTTTGCGAGTTGCTTTTATAAATTTAAGACGCTTTTTTAGTATCTCTTCTCTACTTTTATAAATTTGCTTGTAAATTTTACTCTCGAGCCTCTCTTTATCTGGCATTTCTGGAAGTCTTTTAAGGATGCCGAGCCAGACGTCATAGTCTTGAAGATTGCCAAAAATTTCTTGCATCTGCTTTAGCTTCTCTTCATACTTTTTAAGCCCTTCAAAATAGAAAATTTCACATAAAAACTCGTATGTATATCTCATCTTTTTAAGCTCTATCCTAAGATCATGAAAGCTCTCATTTGGGCAGTCTTGATTAAGGCTTTTTAGCCTTTTTTGAGCTAAAACCAAAAGCGTTCTAAGCTTAAACGAACCAAGGCGCGAAAGGCTTACATCAAAGAGTTTTGACTTATAAAATTCACCCTCATTTAAAAATATCTCCCACTCTTTTAAAAATGCGTAGTTTTCTTCATCGCCAAGGTAGCTTTTTACATTTTCATACTCTAAATCTAGAGCCTTTTGCACAAAATAGATAGACTCATTTGCATGTTTTTGCTCGTTTAAAAAGCTTAAAAATACATCCAAATCTCGCTTTTTGTTTGTCGAGTTTGCAAGCATTTTAAAATTCTCGCCAAAAAAAAGTGTCACTTTCTCATCAAAAACGCCACTAAAAATTTTAAGTAACGATCTAACCTTTCTTAAATTTACGCGAAGTTCATGCAAAACTTCTTCATCTTTGTCTATCAAATACTGGCTTTTTAGCCTTTTTATTACTTTAAAAATACTAACAAAAAGGACTCTTAGCGCCTCTCCGCTTTTTAGATTTGCAGCAAAATTTGGCAGAATTTCTTTTTCTTTTATGATCTTATAGGCTCTTTTGTAGTCAATTTGTTCATTTTCGTTAGCGTGGATGGCAAGAAATTTGTTTTTATATCTTTTGTCACAAGTTACGTCACTTAAGCAAAAATTTTCTAAAAATGGTGGCAGCTTGAAAAAGACGGCCTCATTTTCATCGCTAAATTCGATTTCAAATGTACAAAGCCCATTTAGTTCATTTTTAAAAATATCGATATTGCAAGGATTGTTATTTAGTTTAAAAGTGTATCTATCTTTTAAGATGACGCTACCGATGCGGTTTTTAAGAGCCTTTTTAAACTCCGCTTTTTCGCAAAATTCTTCATTTTCTTCTCTGATTAGACCTTTGCCAATCTTTACAGTTTTTATAAATTTATCCTCTTCACTTCGAAAGCGGATCTCTTCATTTTGCGTTATCTTGGTATAAAATTGAGAAATTTCAAGATGTTTAAAGACTACTCCAGCTTCTTTTAAAAAATCTAGAATTTGAGAATTTTTGAGTAAAAATTTACGCTCTATCTCCAAACTCACATTTTTCTCCAAAATTTTTTGTTCATTTTAGCAAGTTAGTGCTTAAAACAATGAGAAAGATGCTAAATCTGGGCTTATTTTAAAAGTATTTTTATTAGGAAAAAAGATGGAATTTATGCTGCTAAATAGCAACATAAATTTTATTTACAGTGTTTACAGCTTTTTACGCTAGCTACGATGTTTAGACGTTCTATTATATTTCCGATCTTCTTTTCTAGTGCCTCTTGATATTTGCCAAGCTCAGCATCATCGTAGCTCACGTCCTCAACGCTTCCACAGCTTTCGCAAACTACATGGATATGTGGATATTCGTAGATGTCGTATCTAGCTTTTTGATTGACGATATTTACTTCAACTACGAGACCTTCGTCTTTTAAAGTATTTAAATTTTTATAAACCGTTGCTAGAGAAACCGATGGACTCTCTTTTAAAATTTCATCATAAAGCTCATCAATCGTTGGGTGCGTGTGGCGATCAAGAATTCTTAAAACGCTAAGGCGTTGTGGCGTGACTTTTAGCCCAGATTGCTTTAATAATGATACGTATTGCATAATGCTTTTCCTTGTTTTTATTTTGGCTTATGCTAGCAAAAATAATATTAAACGTTACTTTATTAAATGATATTAATTATTTTCTAGTAATTTTTTGGTAATCTGCTCGGCACTTATACCAAGATATTTTTCAACCTCAGCAGTTGAACCATGGGGGATAAATTTATCTTCATACTCAAAGCTAATGACGCTTATATTTGAAATTTTATTTTCTTGTAAAAATGCACTTAATATCTCGCCAATACCGCCTTTTTTAGCACTATCGCTAAAGATGTACCATTTTTTAGTGCGTTTTGCAAGATCCAGTAAAAGCTCACTATCAAGCGGCTTTGCAAAGACAAGATCAACCAATATCACATCAAGCTTACCAGCAAGTAAGTTTCTGACCAAATTTGCCTTGCCAACGCCGTTACCATAGCCTAAAAATACGATATCACTCTTTGCGTCAGCTAAAATTACACCCTTGCCAAACTCAAGTGGCTGAGCTTCAAACTCATCTCTTAAGATAAATGCCCCACGCGGATATCTAAATGCGCTAACACCCTTGTAAGAGTAGGCAAATTCCATAACATTTTTCATGCTCTCTTCACACCTTGGAGCAAAAAGAACCATATTTGGCACAGCATTTAAAAAGCTAATATCAAAGGCGCCCTGATGCGTTTCGCCATCTTCGCCCACAATGCCAGCCCTATCCATCGCAAAAGTGATATTTAAATTTAAAATAGAAGCGTCATGAATGACTTGATCATAGGCTCTTTGCATAAAAGTCGAGTATATCGCAACAAATGGCTTAAAGCCCTCTTTCGCCATGGCTGACATAGAGGTAACTGCATGCTGCTCAGCTATCGCTACGTCCCAAAAGCGGTCTGGAAATTCTTGTATCAAAGCGTCCATGCCAGTGCCTGTTGGCATCGCGGCCGTTACGCCAACGATGTCGCTATGCTCTCTTGCCATCTTTAAAAGCTGCTCGCTAAAGATCGCCGTGGCTGACTTGTTTGACTGTCTTTTGATAAATTCGCCACTTTTTAGATCAAATGGTCCAACTCCGTGCCAATTTTCGTAGCACCCCTCAGCAAATTCATACCCTTTGCCCTTTAGTGTCTGCACGTGCACAATGACTGGCTTTTTCATATTTTTAGCAGTTTCAAATGTACTAAGAAGCGCGCCTAAGTCGTGTCCATCAACTGGACCTATATACTCGAGTCCAAGCTCTTCAAAAAACATGCCAGGAGTGATGAGTCTAATGCCCTCTTCGATACGTCTAGCCATGTATGCAGCTGAGTCTGGCATATAGCTTAGAAATTTCTCAACCCTGCCTTTAAATTTTTGATAAAACTGTCCTGCCATCATCTGGCTTAGATACTTGCTAAGTGCGCCTATTGGCTTGCTTATACTCATCTCGTTGTCATTTAGGATGATGACGCAAGGATATTTTCTATCGCCTAGCTCATTTAGCGCCTCGTACGCCATTCCGCCACTTAGCGAGCCATCTCCTATGACAGCTACTGGGATACGATCTTCGTTTTTAAGTTTTATCGCCTTTGCAGCACCAACTGCTAGAGATATAGAAGTCGAGCTATGCCCTGCTACAAAGTAGTCAAATTTACTTTCGCTTGGCTTTGTATAGCCACTGATGCCGTTAAATTTTCTAAGCGTATCAAAGCTCTCCCAGCGTCCAGTCAGTAGCTTGTGTGCGTAGCTTTGGTGGCTTACATCGTAAATAAATGGATCTTTTGTCACATCAAAAATTTTATGCATCGCCACAATGATCTCAACTGCACCGATGTTTGAGCTAAGGTGACCGCCATTTTTGCTAACAGTAGCTAAAATTTTATCCCTGATGTCATGACAAAGCGCGTTTAGTTCATCAACATCTAAACTTTTAACGTCTTTATTCATTATTTACCAGCATTTTTAGTTTTTCTAGCCTTGTTTGCATAGTCGCATCGATATTGCCACCATCACTTATAATAACCACACCGCCTTTGCTTATAGCATCATCAGCGCTTATTTTGACGTGTTCATTCTTGTTAAATTGCTCTTTTATATATTCGCTATCTTCGGGATTTACGCGAATTTCTATATTTTTGACATTACTTAGCTCTTTTATAAGCGAGCTTGCTAGATGATGAGCGATCTGATTTGAAGAGGTTGAAATTTCTTTATCGATTACTTCTTTTGCGATTTTTATAGCAGTTTGCCCAAGCTCTTCTTCGATCTTCTTTAAAAACTCATCAAATTTAACATACTGCTCATCTAGCTTTGCAGCTGAAGCACTAAATCTAGCCTCAAGTTCATTTATTCTTGCTTCATTTGCCGCATTTGCCTTGGCGATACCCTCATTTTTACCATCCTCTTTTGCGCGAGAAATTTCAGCCTCAAGGCGTTTAGCAAATTCGCTCTCTTGATTTTCTATTTGCATTTGAAGTTTGATGATGTTACTGCTTAGCTCATCTGTTTTCTTAAGTAACTCTTCGACGAAGCTCGACTCGCCTGTTTGCTGTATTTGTAGACTTTGAGCCTGAGAAGCAAAGTGGTTTTGCGGGCTTGCTTGCGTTTGGTGGCTAGCTTGAGGAACAAAATTTTCACCCTTTTGCCCAAAATTTTGCTCGCTTAGCTCTTCACTAAGATTATTTTCTTCTATCAATACAGGAGTACTATCTGTGGCTCGCTCTCCAACTCCAAGCACCTTAAATCTGTAATTTTCTATAAAGTGAGCTGGAGAAGTCTCACTGGTTATTACGCTGCTTTTCATTCTATCATCTCATCTGCTTCGCCAACTTGGAACACACCTTGATCAGCTAGAGTTTGCACTGTCTCTACTATGCGTCTTTGAGCCTCTTCAACATCTTTTACACGCACCGCACCAAGATACTGCATCTCCTCTTTAAAGGCTTCTGCTGCACGCTGAGACATATTTGATAAAAATTTATCCTTGATGCCATCGCTTGAGCCTTTAAATGCGATCATAAGGTCTTTTTTATCGACATTTTTAAGAATTTCTCTAATCGCAGTTGCGTTAAGGTTGATAATATCTTCAAATGTAAACATAAGCTCTTTAATCGTTGTTGCAAGCTTATCATCGCTTTGTTCGATGCGTTCGATCGTGCTTTTGCTGGCTTTTTGCCCAAGTCTATTAAGCACTTCTGCCACAGCTCTTGGACCACCAACTTCGACTTTGTATGATGTAAGACTTTCAAGCTTGCCCTCAAGTACGGTTGAAACACGCTTAATTACCGATGGGCTAATATCACCAAGATTTGCCATTCTAATGACAACTTCGCTTCTTAGCTCATCTGAGAAAAAGCTAAGCGTTTCAGCAGCGCTCGTTGAGTCCATGTGAGCTAGTATTAGCGCTATGGTTTGAGGGTGCTCTTTTATGATAAAGTCTGCAAGCTGTTGTGGTTTTATCTTATCAAGATAGCCAAAGCTTTTTGAGTTTTCCATGCTTTTTGCAAGCTTGTCTAAAATTTTCTGAGCTGCCTCTGGACCAAATGTGCGGTAAAGAATTTCTTTTGCGTACTCTAAACCACCACTTCTCATATATTGATTTGACTGCATTAGCGCGTAAAATTCTTCTAGTACGGCACTTGCGACTTGTTTGTCTATGTTTTTTGCGGTTGCGATATAGCCTGAAATTTCAGTGATGACATCAACATCCATGTGAGAAAATATAAGAGCAGTTGCCTCTTCGCCAAGCTGGATCAGCAAAATAGCAATCTTTTCAGGCATCGATAGATCATCATAAATCATTTTTTGCTTGTCATTTAGCTTTATTGACATCAAATTTCCTTACGCATATTAAAGTCGCTGTCATTTTTTACCATATCTTGAAGTAGCATTGCTATCTCTTCATTTCTTTCTGTGATGACTGCTCTCATTTTCTCAAGTAAAACATCATATTTTAATTCATCTTCATTAAACTCGCCACTAAGTCCTAGTTGCTCTTCGACCTTTTTGCGAGCAGCTTTAAATTTCTCAAGCGTATCTTCAGCATCTACCTCAATATCCTCAAGGCCATCTTGAACTTGCTCCTCTTCTTCTTTTGTCTCTTCAAGCATCTTTTGCATAAATGGCACAATGACTTTTTTATAGAAAATATAAAGCAACAATGCTGCAAAAATATATTTTAATAGCGGCATAAATGGCACCACATAGTTATTCACAAAGCCATCCATCTTCTCGCTAGTGCTTATATCTTTGCCAGTTTTAAACTCAAAGTTATCTAAGCTTACTTCATCGCCTCTATTTTGGTTATAGCCGATTGATTGTTTGATTAAATTTGTGATTGACTCTCTTTGCTCTTTGGTAAGTGGGGCAAATTCAAGCTCGCCAGTTGGCTTGCCATCTTTGTCTTTTTTGCTCTGATAAAGTCCGTCTATAACGACAGCTGCACTTACTCTGTTTATGCTAGCAAACTGCCCTTTGACATTTGTTACTTTCTTTGAAATTTCGTAGTTTGTCTGCTGCGAGCTTTTGTTGTACTGCTCTTTTAAAGTGCTGTCATCTAGCCCTTGAACAGGGCCAATGTTGCTAACTGCACCTGGGACGCCACCAACTTCATTTGGTGCTGAGCCTTGGCGCTTTTCCTCGATATTGCTTTCGCTTCTTACGACGTTATTTGGGTCATAAACCTCGCTTTTTGTATCTTTTTTATCAAAGTCAAAGTCGATATTTACCTTTGCTACGACCTTGTCCGCACCGCCCACGATAGGAGCTAGCACATTTACGATCTTTTGCTCGTAATTATTTTCAAACTCGCGCTTATAGCGGATCTGCTGAGCTATAGCATCACTATCAAACTCACCATCTTCATCGCCAAGTGCGACGCCGTCTTGATTTACGATTTTTACATTTTCTGTGCTTAAGTTTGTAACAGAAGCAGCGACAAGGTTTTTAATACCAAAAATTTGCTTTGCGTTTAGGCTAACGCCTGGCTTTAACTCAACAACGATAGAAGCTGTTGGAAGTGCTTGACGCTCAGTAAAAACGCTCTCTTTTGGTATGGCTATTCTTACAGTCGCTTTTTGGATAGAAGAAAGACTCTCGATCGTTCTAGCTAGTTCGCCCTCAAGCGCTCTTTGAAATTTTACTCTCTGCTCGGCATCAGTCGCACCAAATTCTTGCTTATCAAAAATTTCAAAGCCGATTTTACTCTCTTTTGGTATGCCAAGCGTTGCAACCGCGATACGCTCTTTATAGACATCGCTCGTTGGCACAAGGATAGTGCCTTCGTTTGCTAGTTTATACTTAATGCCATCTTTGTTTAGCTGATCGACTATTAAGGCTGAGTCGCTTGGGCTGATGTTTTCAAAAAGAACGCTGTAGCCTGCAAAATTTTCATTTTTGCTTTTATAAAGTGTTAAAAATACCAAAAATGCCACGACCAAGACGATCGAGCTAGCTGCAACGATTTTTTGCTTTAATGAAAGCTTTTGATAAATTTGACTTATTTGATGAAGTAATGCCTTAAAATCCATATCCCTACTTTAAAATTTGCTTTAACTCTTCAAAAAACCTATCGTTTTGCCATGCCTGACCGATGGTGATTCTCACCGCATTTAAGGCATAGCTTTTTAAATCTCGTAAAATTATACCTTTTTTTAGCATCTTTTCGCATATCTGGCTTGATTTTGGCTCGTTAAATTTAAATGTAATGAAATTTGTGTAGCTTGGGATAAACTCTATGCCATTTTGCCTTGCAAATTCCTCATATCTCTTCATCTGCTCGAAGTTATTTTGCATGGTTTGCTGCACAAACTCATCATCCCCAAGTGCTACTATCGCAGCTCTTAGGCTTAGAGTTGTGACGTTAAACGGAGCTCTTAGTTTTGAGAGAGCACCTATGATCTCTTCATTTGCTATGCCGTATCCCACGCGCATACCACCAAGTGCGTAGGCCTTTGAGAATGTTCCAAGATAGATGGCATTTTTAAATTTTACCACCTCGCTTGGTTTTATCTCTTTTTTGCTATCTTTAAATTTAGCAAATTCGTTGTAAGCACAATCAAGCACCACAAGCGTGTTTTCATCAATGCTTTTTATAAATTTAAAGACCTCATCTGCGTCCAAACACTCACCCAAAGGATTGTTTGGCAAGCAAAGAAAGATTACTGAAATTTCATCTTTATGCGCATTATAAATTTCTAAAAACTCACTCAAATTATGCTCCACACTCTTTGTGCGATAAATTTTAGCCCCAGTTTGTTTTGCATAAATTTCATACATCGCAAATGTCACACCAGCCATCAAAACACCACTTTGCTTATTTGCCTTTGCGTGAAGTGCATACTCTATGATCTGGTCACTTCCAGAGCCGATGATTAATTTTTTGCTAGTTACACCAAATTTCTTAGCCAGCCCCTCTTTTAGCTCAAAGTAGCTATCGTCTGGATAGAGATGCGCTTTTTTAGCGACCTCTTTTAGCGCCTCTTCTACGCGTTTGCTCGTGCCAAAAGGGTTTTCGTTACTAGCTAGCTTTATCACATCTTTTGCATCGATGCCAAACTCTCTAACCACAAGTTCGATCGGCTTTCCAGCCTCGTAATTTACTAGATCATCTAAAAAGTCATTAAATTTCATTACTCATCTCCGTTTAAATAGCTTCCAAGCCATGTTATCTCAGCACCGCTCTCTTTTGCGAGTTCAAAGGCGTTTTGCACCTTCTCATCGTCGATATGCCCTTCAAAGTCAAGATAAAAAATTGACTTAAATTCGCGCTGTTTGATAGGACGTGACTCAAGTTTTGTGATATTGATATTTTCATTTTTAAATATAGAAAGCAGATCAGCAAGGCGTCCTGGACTATGATCGGTCTTTGCAAGGATCGAAGTTTTTGAGTTTTCAACTCTTGCATTTTTAAAATCGCTTAAAATCAAAAATCTCGTTCTATTTGCCATATTGTCTTCGATCGTCTCATAGACGATTGGCACGTTGTAAATTTTTGCTGCGATCTTTGAGCAAATGGCAGCTGAGTTTCTATCCATTGATGCCATATATGCAGCTGCTGCGGTTGATTTTGCTGGAACAAATTCAATTTCATTTAGCATATGATCTTCTAAAAATTTACGGCATTGATTATACCCTTGCGGATGTGAATAAATTCGCTTTATCTCTTTTAAATTTTCATTTATGCTAACAAAGCTGTGATGGATATCCACATAAAGCTCAGCAACTATTTTTATATCACTAAATTTACTCAAACAATCAAGCGTAGCGCCAACAGCGCCTTCGGTATTATTTTCAATAGGCACAACGCCATATTTCGCCTCTTTTTGAGCTAGCTTTGTAAAAACCGCCTCGATGGTCGCAAGTGGCAAATATAAACTCATCGCGCCAAATCTACTCTGAGCCGCCTGATGCGTGTAAGTGCCTTCAGGCCCTAGATATACGATCTTTTGAGGCATCTCTAAATTTCTACTAACAGCAAAGATTTCAAGATAAATGGCTTCAATAGCAGCTTTATTTAAAGCTTTGTCTTTGCTAAGACTAGTTAAGCGGTTTATGATAGCTCGCTCGCGTTCAGGACGATATATAGGCGTTCCGCTAGTTTGTTTTAGCTTGCCTATTTGTTCAACTAAAATCATCCTTTCATTTAGTTTTTTTAAGATGAGATCATCGATCGCATCGATCTCTTTTCTAAGCTCATTTAGCTCTTGCATCAGCGCTCTCCAAAAATTCTCTCTCAAGTGCCACGACACCTTCAAAGCTCTCACGTCTTCTTATAAGTCTATCTTTGCCATCAAGCACGCAAACTTCAGCGGCTCTGTTTCTTGTGTTATAGTTTGAACTCATGCTAAATCCATAAGCCCCAGCCCCTTTAACCACGATGATATCGCCACTATCGCACTCTGGTAGCTCTATATCTTTTGCTAAAAAATCGCCACTTTCACAAACTGGACCGACCACGTCACAAGTGCCTAAATTTTCGTCTTTACCATCGACAAAAATTTTGTGATGCGCGCCATAAAGGCTTGGCCTTATGAGATCATTCATCGCGCCATCAGTGATGACAAATCTCTTTTTGCCGTTAAATTTTTCATATAAAACACTTGCGACAAAGTAGCCAGCATTACCAACAATGAAGCGCCCTGGCTCGCAAACGATAGTTGCGTCTTGACCCTTTAGCGCACCTAAAATTCCCTGTGCGTAGTCGTATAAATTTATCTCTTTTTCGTCGTTATAGATGATACCAAGTCCGCCACCAACGTCAAAAAATTTGATATCTATCTCAAGCGCTCTTAGCTCTCTTAAAAGCTCGCTAACGATATTTGCAGCGTCAATTATAGGACTTAGAGAAGTTAGCTGTGAGCCGATGTGAAAATGTATGCCAGTTGGTTCAAGAAAGTCCGAGTTTTTAGCGTGAATATACATTCTTTTAGCTGTTTCGGCATCAACGCCAAATTTATTTTCATTTAGTCCTGTTGAGATATATGGGTGAGTTTTTGCATCGACACCTGGATTTACCCTAATGCTAATTCTTGCCTTTAAGTTTAGCCCTTTTGCGATCTCTTCAAGCCTTAAAAGTTCGGCAAAACTCTCAACATTTATGAGTAAAATTTCATTTTTCAAAGCCTCTTTTAACTCTTCATCGCTCTTGCCAACACCACTAAAAATGATCTGATATCTCTTCGCGCCTGCTAAAAGCGCTCTTTTTACTTCGCCAATGCTAACACAATCAAATCCAGCTCCAAGATCAGCTAGAAATTTCAAAACACTTAAATTTGAGTTTGCTTTCACCGCATAGCAAATGAGAGATTTTCTAGCAAAAAATGCATTTTTTAGTGCTTCATAGCGGTTTTTTATGTGGTTAAAATCATAAATGTAAAGTGGGGTTTTGTATCTATTTGCAAGCTCTTTAAAATCCATAAAATAGCCTTTATTAAAATGGCTTGATTTTACAAAAAGCTTGCCAAAATTTGGCTTAACGATGCGATTTTATGAGATAAATGGCGTATACAAAAAGTAAAATGACTGGCAAAACTATACCAATCTCTGGCAAGATCACAGAAGTTTGTGCAAATTTTGCAAGAATAAAGAGCAATCCCCAAACGACAAGAGTTATCACAACAAAAATAAAAGTCGAAAGTGCAAGATTAAAAAATCTACCAGTTACAGGCAAATGATAGTAAAAAATGAGCAACAAAAATGGTGCAAAAAATGGTGCGATAGCAAGGTTGTAAAAAGCTGTTTTTGCGCTATCAAGGCCGATGCCTTCATTCTTAAATGTCTTTATAAAATTTATCGCATCTGGGATATTAAATTTTGAGTTTTCAACACTAGCAGCGCTTTCAATACTCTTTGGCTTAAAGCCTTTTAATGCATCTAAGCTATCACTTTGTATTTTATTAAAACCAGCTTCACCAAGCTCTAAAATTTGCGGCAAAAGAGTTTGATTAACATCTTTTAAAATCCACTCATTGTCTTTAAAATTAGCATGATTTGCAAATGTAGTTGAGAGTAAATTTGTGCCATTTATCTCAAAAATTCTAACATCATTTGCTATTTGATTAACAGAATTTAGCTCCTTTATGTAGATAAATTTGCCTTCAAATTTTAAAAATGAATCATTTGTGCTTTTTGAAAAAGCCGTATTTTTAGCGATACTTTTTTGATAGTCGTGTGCATAGGCAAATGGAGTAAAATTTAAGCCGACATAAAAAATAGTTACAAAAAGTGCAATAAAAAATGGTGGAAAAATTAAGCTATTTTTGCTAATGCCAAGTGCATAAAAACTGATTAGCTCGTTTGAGCGAACCATATTTACATGTAAAATTATTAGTGCAAAAATGAGCGAAAGTGGCAAAACATAGCCAATAGCGCTAAGCGATGTAAGCCCAACATAAAGGAGCTGAAGGTTAGCAGATGGCGGCAGATCTTTTAAATTTGTAAGTAGATCGATTCCGACATAAAATAGTTCAAGCGCTAAAAATACGATAAGAAAAGATTTTATATAGACCCAGCCAACGTATCTGGCGTATAGTTTCATTTGATAAGACCTTTTTTTATCGTAAATTTTTGCGAAATTTCATTGATGTCACTCTTTATTAGCTCACAAACTGCATTTTTTGTGTAGGCTAAAATTTCATCTAAAGCCTTTTTTTCTTCATCACTAAACTCTCCAAGGACGAAATTTTTAGCATCACCAAGGTGTCCAATGCCAATACGCACCCTTTCGTAGTCGTTGCCTATTAATCCATCGATCGATTTTATGCCGTTATGCCCGCCACTACTGCCGCCTTTTTTAAATTTAACTGCACCAAAACTAAGATCAAGGTCATCGTGTATTACAATTATTCTATCTGGTTTATAAAAGTCTTTTACCGCTTTTACACTTTGTCCTGAGAGGTTCATAAAGGTTGTTGGTTTTAGCAAGATAATGTCGTTAAATTTAAAAACTTCGCCTTGGAATTTGGCTGAGCTAACATCTTTGTAATTTGAGTCTTTTAGGAGATCTATAAGCATAAAGCCTATATTATGTCTAGTGTTTTCATATTTGGAGCCAGGATTTCCCAGCCCCGCTATTAGTGTCACAAAAGCCCTTTTTATTTAGCTTTAATAACTCCAAGTACCGCAACACGGTCAGCGTCTACAATAGTAACGCCTTTAGGAGCTGTGATGTCACGAACCAAAATAGTATCGTCGATGTCAAGTTTGCTTACATCAACGTCAAATGAATTTGGTAAATTTTCAGCTGTGCATTTTACGCAAAGACGTCTTTTTGATTGGATCAAAACGCCCTTATTTTTAAGACCAATAGGTGTTCCAACTGGCTTAACTGGGATCATATATTTTGATAAAACGCCTGGAAGTGCTACTTTTAGATCTACGTGTTTAAGATCACTTGTAACAACATCTCTTTGGTAATCAACAATAACGACATTATAAACTTTTCCGCCTACTTTCACATCAAAAGCAAGGCTCTCTTTTTTACGTGCTTCTTTAATAAAGTCATTTACTTTAAAAGCAGCTGCAACATTCTCTAATCCCTTGCCATAAATGTTGGCGATTAGATAACCATCTCTTCTCAAAGCCTTTGCAGACTTCTTACCGATACTCTCTCTAACGATTCCTTCTAACATCGTTTTCCTTTCATAAAAAATAGGTGCTGATTTTATCCAATGCTTTATAAATTTCACATAAAGCTTGTTTAAGAATGATCACTTTTGCTGTTTGTGTATTAGCTTGGACTTCTTTGTCTAAAGTGATTTCATAATATCATCAAATGCTGACACAAACTGCTTTAAGCCATCGCTTAATAAATCTTTATAAACGACATTTATATCTATCTCATTATTTTTTATAATCTGAAAAAAGCTTGAGATATTTTCTTTACTAGGTACATTTTTTGCCTCTGCTTTTTCTTTTATAAATTCTTTTATCGTCTCTATTGGTGCTGTATTTATAGAATTTTTATACATTAGCTCTCTAACGTAATAATCCCCTCTTAAACTACCGCCTTTTACGCCTGTGCTTGCAAAAAGTGTTCTTACATTTTCTAGTCCAAAATCTTCAATCAGGTGGTATATATTCGCAGCATTCATTATGCCAATTTGTCCCGTTGGCAAGCTCTTTGCAGCCATAACCTCATCAAGCTTTCTATCAAATCTACTTACAAAAACACTTATCACACCTTTTGGCATAGTAGTATCCATAAAGCGACTTGCATAAGCCTTACTGCCTTCTTTAAATGCTTCAAGGCAGTTTTTAGCCTGATCTGGCGAAAATATAAGCGTTGCATTTACGCTAATTCCTCTTGCCATAAGCGCGCTCATCGCCTCATAGCCATCTTTTGTAGCTGGAATTTTTATCATAACATTTGGCATTGATATTAGATTATGAAGCCTGATACCTTCTTCTATCGTTGCGACTGTATCGTCACTTAAATTTGGATCAACCTCAATGCTTACAAAGCCATCATCGCCGTTTGCATAATTTCTTAACATTTTACATGCTGCAATTTTTATATCTTGAGTAGCCAAAATTTCATAAAGATCTTTTGGGTGGCGTTTATTGCTAGTTTCTATGATCTTTTTATAAGCAGGTGAAGCAAATGCTGTTTTAAAAATAGCCGGATTACTTGTAGCGCCGTTTATAATATTATTTTCCAATAAAGAGTTAAATTCGCTTTGTAAAAAATTTCTCTCTATAAAATCACACCAAAGAGAGAATTTAGCTTCGTTGTCATACATTAATTTCTACCTTATAAATTTTAAAATTTCACGCAAGTCTTTAACATCAATACAATGTGTCGCTTCTTTTTTTAAGATATCTTTTGCACAAAATGCAATGCTAAGGTCGCACTTTCTAAACATCGATATGTCATTGGCCCCGTCCCCAACACACATTATCTCGTCCTTGCCTAAATTTAATAGTCCACACAAGCGATCAATCATATCTCCCTTTGAACTACCAAACATCATCTCTCCGCCAACTTCACCACTTAAAATTCCATCTTTATGATGCAAGATATTTGCAAAATTTGCATCAAAATTAAGTTTTTTTTGCATTACATCGGTTGCATTGTGAAATCCACCGCTAAAAATCACGACTTTGATACCCTTTTGCTTTAAAGCTTCTATTAGCTCGCCAGCTCCTGGCATTATGGGTAAATTTTTGCAAATTTCATTTACTTTTAAAAGTGGCAATCCTTTTAAAAATTTTACTCTTTTTGTAAGACTTTCAAAAAAATCAAGCTCACCGTTCATCGAACGCTTAGTTATATTAGCTACTTCTTCACTAACATTATTAGCGGCGGCGAGAATATCTATCGTCTCGCCGTCCATTATTGTAGAGTCAAAATCAAAAACACAAAGTTTTATCAAGCTATACCCTAAAAATCACGTTTCAAAAGACTTTCGACCTTTAAGATCGTAAGGATATTTTGATCGCGCTTACCAATACCATAAATCATGCCTTTGTCTTTTACTAAAGTCTCTGGTGGCGGATCGATCCTGTTACGGTCTATTCTGATAGCCTCCGTCAAGCGGTCTATCACAAAGCCAGCGATATTATCCGCGTCTTTCATAACTATATATCTTGTGCTTGGGCTTTGTTTTGTGACATTTAGTGAAAAACGCTTACGCAAATCAATAAGCGGAATAACATTTCCACGTAGGTTAAACACGCCAAGAACGTAATCAGGTACACTAGGAACACGTGTATATTCAATAGGTTTGATTATCTCTTGGATATTTAAAATAGGTATTGCGTACTCTTCCTCGCCAACAACAAATCCTACTAGCTGAACTATATCCTCATTATTTTTTAACTCAGGACCATTCATTTGCTGTTTTTGTTTACTTAAAACTTGATTTAGTTTATTGTTCATCCCTTACCCCTAAGCTAATTTTATATTCTTTCTAACGACATTTTCTAAGTACTCGGCTGAATATGGTTTTGTAATATACTCAGTCATTCCAACTTCTACGCCACGCAACCTATCTGTTTTTGACGTCCTTGATGTAACAGCAATAAGCGGTAAATTTCTATACTTAGAGTATTTTCTAATTTCGCCAGCTAGTGTATATCCATCCATTCTTGGCATCTCAATATCTATCAAGATCGCATCAAAGGAGTGCTCTCCGGATTTTACGATATTTAATGCCTCAACACCATTTGTGGCCTCTATTATCGTTACCCCAGTTGGTTCAAGCGCTTTTTGCATGATAGTTCTATCCATTTTTGAGTCATCAACTATCAAGACTTTATAATCGCTTGGTTTTTCCTTTGCTTTTGTGCTATCTTCTATTTCGGCTCTAATATCTACCTTGATATCTTTTGCCATCTCCATCATAGCACCAACATCGATAATCAATGTCACACGGCCATCACCTCTAATAGTCGCACCAGCAATACCTGGGATATTTTGCAAATAATCACCCATTGATTTAATAACAATCTCTTCTTGCCCAACCAAAGTATCGACGATAATACCTAGTTTTGCTTCAGCAACACCGATTATTACGACATAAGTTTGATCTCCACCATCAAAAGCTTTTTCTACACCAAATACATCAGAGAGTCTAACAAGAGATAAGACTTCATCTCTTAGCCTTAGTACATTTTTGCCATCGATCGTGTAGATATCATCAATCGGCACACGAACAGTTTCAAGAACACTAGCAAGTGGAATAGCGTAAAATTCTTCTTGCGTTCCAACAAGTAGCGACTGAATAATCGCAAGTGTGAGTGGAATTTTAAGCTTCATAACTGTGCCTTTTCCAACTTCACTTTCAATATCAATGATACCGTTTAGTTTTTCGATATTAGTCTTAACAACGTCCATACCAACACCACGACCAGATACGTTTGTAACCTTTGCCGCAGTTGAAAATCCTGGTCTAAAGATAAGTCCAAATGCCTCTTTTTCGCTCATCGCATCAGCTTCGCGCTCAGTGATGATGCCTTTTTCTATCGATTTAGATTTAAGCATGTCAGCATCTAAGCCTTTACCATCATCAACTATCTCAACAACGATATGATTGCCTTCATTGTAAGCTTTTAGCTGAACAAGGCCTTTTTCAGGCTTACCTGCGGCCTTTCTTGTCTCGGGATCCTCGATACCGTGATCGCATGAATTTCTGATGATGTGAACTAGTGGATCGCCGATCTCTTCTACGATTGACTTATCAAGCTCAGTCTCTTCACCTGAAATTTCAAGATCGATTTGCTTACCAAGGTCGCGGCTAAGATCGCGTATCATACGTGGGAATTTATTAAAGACTTTTGCTATTGGAAGCATTCTTGTCTTCATAACGGCAAGCTGTATATCAGTCGTAACTAGACTTAGGCTTGAGACTACTTGATTTAGCTCTTCAAGGAATTTCTCACCCTCATATCTCTCTTCCACGTCATCATAAATTTTTAATAAGCGGTTTTTACCAAGAACAAGCTCACCGATTAGATTCATCAAATGATCAAGTCTTTTTACTTCAACGCGTATAGTTTGTTCCTGTGCTACTGCACCGCTGCTTGCTGCTGGGACCTTTTTATCTCCGTCTTTTTCCTTACTCTCTGCTTTTGCAGCTGGAGCTGAAGTACTACTTGCGGCTGGGGCTATCTCGCTAGGAGATTTTGGAGCTATACCTTTTGAAGCACGCCTTGCTTGATCCTCAGCCTTTCTAACTTTTAAGAGTCTTTCTATTTCTGCTTCAACTTCTGAATCACTTAGCTTTGAAAGCTCAGCATCACTTATCTCTGGTACTTCTTCGGTAGGCGCGGCTGGCTCTGGCTCTGGTGTTGGCTCAGCTACCGGTGTGGCAGGAGCTTCAGGAGCTGCTGCTGGGGCTTCGCCTTCAGAAATTTGAGTAAGTCTTGCGCAAATATTTTTAATATCAATGCCAGCAGCTGTATCATTTCCATGATCTCTAATACTGCTTAACAAGCCTTTCATCATATCAACTGACTCAAGAACTACGTCCATAATGTCTGGAGTGATCTTTAGCTCGCCTTTTCTAGCTTTATTTAAAACATCCTCCATATGGTGAGTAAGCTCTGTTAAAACATCAAAATTTAAAAAACTTGAACTACCTTTTACTGTGTGAGCAACGCGGAAAATTCTATTTAATAATTCCAAATCTTCAGGGTTTGACTCAAGTTCAACAAGGTCATGATCTATCTGCTCAATAAGTTCGAAAGCCTCTATTAAAAAGTCTTCCATTATTTCTTTCATATCATCCATGTTTCACCTCATTTTGCAGATTTAGAATGTGCTTCAATAACTTTTAGCACTTCTTGATAAAATATGCTTGCATCAAATTTCGTAAGATACGCCGCACCACCAGCTTCTTTGCTCTTGATTTCACTAAAATCATTACTCAATGAGGAGTTAAATACTATTGGAACTTCTTTAAATCTTTCATCATTTTTAAGAGTTGAAGCAAAGCGGTATCCATCCATCTGTGGCATTTCGATATCACTTAAGATAACTCTAAGCTCTCTTGATAGGTTATCTCCGTATCTTTGATAAAGCTCTTCCATTCTTTCCAAGCCCTCAACGCCGTTTTTAGCCTCAACCACGCTAAGTCCCATTTTCTCAAGTGCGTCTTTTACTAGCTTTCTAGCAGTCGAGCTATCATCTAAAACCAAAGCAGCACCTTTTAGTTTTTGATCGTCTGTTACATCAAATTCGATCTTTGGTGAGTAAATTCCAAGCTCTTCTACTATGCTTTCAAGATCAAGAATAAGTAAAACTTCATCATTTTCTATTCTTGTTACGCCTGTTATTTTACCTTTATCTAAAGCGCCAGAACCTGAAGCAAAATTTGCAGGCTCGATATCTTTCCAGCTTATACGCCTGATCCTTTTTGCCTCATGGACGATAAAACCGATCAAAATACCACTAAACTCAGCAATAATAACACGTGGCTTTATAACTACGCCTTCGGTTGGCTCGATAATATTCATCCATCTTGCCAAATTTATGACAGGGATCACTACGCCTCTTAAATCAAAAATTCCCTCAATATACTCGGGAACACCAGGAAGCTCGGTAAGATTTGGCATCTTAATGATCTCCCGCACCTTTGCGACATTGACTCCGTATATTCCTTCATATACTTTGTTTTCGGTCTTTTTAAAGATACGAAAATCAACAAGTTCCATCTCGTTTGAGTCCGTTTTTAGTACGTTATCTCCAAACATCAATGTCCTTTCAAACTCATTTTGAGCAAATTTAATTTTTGCTGGGCGTATTCTACAACAAAATAACTTTGCTCACATGCAAAACAAGGTAAATTTATATAAAACTTATCGTAAATGTTAAATTGCTCGCCTTGATGATAGTGTCCTTCTATCACAATGCCGGCCTCATATCCTTGCAAATGCTTGCTCATTAGCTCCTTAAAATTAGGAATTTTATAGTCCAAATTTTTCTTAGTAAGTCTGGCTAATATCGCTTTTGATATTTTAAAATTTAAAAATTTATCCAAAGCATTCATAAATTTTAAAAACCATCTAAGGCGCAAAAATCTAAGTGCATATTTATCTATAAAAGGTAAAAATATATCACCATGTGCGATCTGAACGCGTTCTTCATTGATCGTTTTGAAATTTGCTGGCTGATCGTAAATATCATAAACCCTAACGCTTTTATAGCGCAGCATCTCGTGCCCATCCCAAATTTCTATTGTTTTATTAAATAAATTTGAAAGTCTAAAATCGTGGTTGCCCTCGAAGTAAACAATTTCTACCTTTTGTGAAATTTTATTTATAAGGCTTAAGTGCTCAGAGTAAAATTCTCTTGTATATTCGCCCTCGCCCGTTAGAAAGTCAAACATATCGCCTAATAAAAAAATTTGTGGTGGCTCTTTGATCTCGCCACTATTAACAGCTCTTAAAAATTTTAAAAAGCCATCGCGGTTTACGTTTTCATGTGCATCAGCTAAAAAGATCGCACCTTCTTTTATAATAGGGGCATATAGATATTCGCTCAAATTTTGCCTTAATTAAAAATTAGCAGAGCCAAAAAGCAGTTTTTAGCTCTTTGTCTCATCTTTTTAGTCAAATTTTATAGGCTTATAGCAAATTTTTACAATCTCAACGTCGCTTCTACCTTTTGGTAAATTTAGCACTACTTCATCGCCCTCAGCCTTACCCAAAAGTTGCTTTGCAAGAGGTGAGTTTATCGAGATATAGCCTTTATCGATGTCGCTTTCACTAATGCCAACTATCGTATATGTGTGCTCTATTTCGGTTTCCTCGTCCATTATCGTCACACTTGAGCCAAACCTAACTCTATCGTGCTCATAGCTACTTGGATCGATCACTTCGGCATTTGCAAGAAGCGCGCTAAGCTCAGCGATCCTAGCATCTATAAAGGCTTGTTTTTCTTTTGCAGCGTGATACTCAGCATTTTCTTTTAGATCGCCGTGGCTTCTTGCGATATCTATCTCAGTTACGATTTGAGGGCGTTGCACCAGCCTTAGGTCTTTTAGCTCAGCTTCTATCTTCTCATATCCATGCATTGTCATTGGTTCACTCATTTTTACTCCATATTCTTTAAAATTTTTACTACATTTTTACTGCTGCCATGCCCTAAATAAGCCCTTAGTTCATCACAGCCTTTTAAAAATTTCTGCCTATTGCAGCTCTCATAAGCTCTTAGCAAATTTTCAGCTGTTGCAAATTCTTGGATAAACTCCTCATGAAGTGGCTCTTTGCCCATGAAATCAAACATTATGTTTGCAAGTCCTGCGTGCTTGATCTTTACAAATTTTCTAGCTATGAAAACGTCTATCGCTTTTGCTTTATAGGCTAGCACAAATGGTGTGCCAATGAGCGCTGCTTCAAGCGTAGCAGTGCCAGAGCAAACAAAGGCAAAATCACTCTCATACAAAGCTTCAGGCGTGTTTGAGACGACCTCAAAATCGCTAACATCTCCATAAATTTCGCCCACTTTATCAAGCAAAAATGGTGGCACAACAAGTAGTATTTTTGCCTCAATATTCTTAGCAAGCTCTCTATAAACTGGCATAAGTCTTGAAATCTCTGACCTTCTTGATCCCGGTAAAAACGCCACTTTGCCACTACTGCTTAGGCTAGTTTTTTTAAGCTTTATCTCATCCATCAAAGGATGTCCCACGTAGGTCGATCGGCTATAAAATTTCGCATCAAATGGAAGGATCGAAGCTAGGTTGTCACAATACCTCTCAACCGCGCTCACTCTTTTTGGCTTCCACGCCCAAACTTGAGGCAAGATATAGTATGTCACGGCCGTCTTTGCACCAGACTCTTTTATCGCTTTTGCAAGCGGCAGATTAAAAGCTGGGCTGTCTATTAGTAGCACAGCATCAGCCTCTTTTGCCATCTGGCTCATCACCTTCATCGCTTTTTTGGCTTTAAAGATGAGCGGCAAAACCTCGACAAAGCCCATCGCTGAAAACTCGCTACTTTTCATATATGGCGTGCCAAGCTCTTCGCTAAAAATTCCCATTAGCTCAAATTCGCCCTCAAAATTTTTCAAAATTTCTTTTAAATGCAAATTTGCCGATGGCTCAAGAGCGGAGACTAAAATTTTCATTTACACACTTTCATCAGGTCTTTTTTTGGGGGCATTATACGCAAAAATTCTTTAAAATTTTAAGAAAGCTGTGATAAAATCCAACCCTTTAAAGGATAAAATTTGAAAGAAATTTTGATAACAAATGACGATGGATTTGAGGCGACTGGGCTGCTTGCCTTAAAAGAAGTTTTAAGCGAGCTAGATGGCGTAAATGTCACGATCGTAGCTCCAAGCTCAGAAAAATCAGCCTGCGCTCACTCTTTGACACTTACAAGGCCGCTTAGGTTTATAAAACTTGATGATAACTTTTTTAAACTCGATGACGCAACGCCTAGTGATTGCGTCTATCTCGCACTTCACGCACTTTATAACAAAAAACCAGATCTGGTGATAAGCGGCATAAATCACGGAGCAAATTTGGGCGAGGACATCACCTACTCTGGCACGTGTGGAGCGGCGATGGAGGGCGTTTTACAGGGCATTAGAAGCATCGCTTTTTCGCAGTTTTATGCGAATAACTCACTAAATGAACTTGGCTTTGAGCTAGCAAAAGAGGTAGTGAAATTTATCGTACCAAAGGTGCTAGAGGGTGAAATTTCGCTAAATCAAAGAGAATTTCTAAATATAAATATTCCGGCTGTAACTAGCAAAAATTTCAAAGGCTACTCCGTCGTCCCAGCTGGCAAACGCACCTATGCAACGCATGCTACGCTTAATCGCAATCCAAGAGGCATCGAGTACTACTGGCTTGGAAACGCTGCGCTTGAATACGAAAAGGGCGAGCCAAGCGACATCAGCAAGGTAAATGAGGGCTTTGCCACGATAACGCCTATAAAACTAAACATGACTTCGTATGAAAGTTTGGAGGGCTTAAAGGGGAAATTTGATGCAAAATGATAGATTTACGAGGATAAGATGGCTCTTTGGCGAGGATGGTTTTAGCAGGCTTCAAAGTGCGAAAGTGCTAGTTTGCGGAGCTGGTGGTGTGGGCGGAATGTGCGTGGATGCGCTTGCTAGAAGTGGAGTTGGGCATATCACATTGATCGACAAAGACATCTTTGATGTGACAAATCAAAACCGCCAAATTTACAGCGAAAACGTTGGCGGCGTAAAGGTGGAGGAATTTGCCAAGATTTATCCTTGTATAACGCCTATTCAGACGCTAATCACGCCAGAATTTATTGCTGGTTTTGACTTTAGTAAATTTGACGTAGTGATCGATGCGATCGATGATATCACTGCCAAGATCGCCCTTGCAAATGTGGTAGATCCTGGCAAATTTATAGCCTCTATGGGTGGTGCAAAAAGGATTGATCCAACCAAGATAAAGGTGGCTAGCGTGTGGAAAACCTCGGTCGATCCGCTAGCTAGAAAATATAGATATGAGCTCAAAAGATCAGGCTTTAGCGGTAAATTTGACGTGGTCTTTTCGGTTGAAGAGCCACTTTGCAAGCCACTTGGAAGCTTCATGGGCGTGACTGCTTGCTTTGGACTAAATTTAGCTTCACTAGCTGTTAAAAAGATAGTTGGGCAGTAAGTCAAAAATTTATTCTCCGAGTAAAATTTCAAATTAGAGCTGGCATTTTTAGATATAAATTTAATAGCTAGCTCTACAAAACACGAATTTAACAATCCAAGATGAGAATCTAGCAAATTTTAAAATTTATGAGCGAGTAATTTCGGCTCTAAAATTTGAGATAAGCGGTAAGCGAAGCCAAATTTTAGTAATCAATTCTTGCGAGCGAATGAAAGTTTAAAATTTGCAAAGACGGCTTGATTAAATTTTCATTTTTTATTCAAAAGGTAGGCAAGGGGACTTAAATTTTACTTCTCAGGCTCGCAACTACGTGGCAGACACGAAATCTATCCCCTCATCCCCCTTTAATCCCCCCCAAATCCCTCACACATTCAAGGGGCATGCTCTAGTGCTTCGCACCGCATGCGGTCTAAACTCTATCAAATTTTAAAATTTATGAGCGAATATATCACGCTTCTAAATTTAGTGGCGAATGTTTATGAGCCCTAAAATTAGTAAGTTGCTAAGGTGAGTGAGTAAGATTTTAAAATTTGCAAAGAAAGATACTAAAATTCTATTTTTTAAACAAAGACTTTAAATTTTAAAAATTTATATAGTTTTTGGATTAAATTTAAAGTAGCCAGCTGCAAATTTAGTAGCCGGCTAAAATTTTAGTTTTTATGTATGCGAAGGTAGCTATTTAGTGCGCCAACATAGGCTTTTGCGCTTGCCATCATAGTATCTATATCAAGTCCATGTCCTATTACAGCCGTTTTGCCCTCAAACTCGACCTTTACATCAACCTTTGCAAGTGCATCTTTACCTTGAGAAACAGACGCCACTTTATAGTCTTTGAGCGTACCACTAATGCCACTAATACGATCAACTACCTTAAATATCGCATCAGCGGTACCATTTCCTAGAGCTGAGTCATTGATGATTTCATCATTGTGTTTTATTCTAATTGAAGCACTTGCAAGGCTTCCGCCACTACTTTGAAGAAGAGCCGTGATCTCATAAGCTTGTGGAATTTTTGTAATCTCTTCAGCCACAAGAGCTCTAATATCATCATCAAATATCTCTTTTTTCTTATCAGCTAGCTCTTTAAATTTTTCAAATGCCTTATTAAGAGCATCGCTATCAAGGTCAAATCCAAGGCTAGCAAGCTTATCTTTAAACGCGTGGCGACCACTATGCTTACCTAAAACAAGAGAATTTTTCTCAAGGCCTATACTCTCAGCGCTAATTATTTCATAGGTCTCTTTGTGTTTTAGCACGCCGTCTTGATGTATGCCACTCTCATGAGCAAATGCGTTTTTACCAACGATAGCTTTGTTTGGTTGAGGCTCAATGCCTATAATACTAGCAATCAGTCTTGAAGTTGGATAAATTTCTTTTGAGATAATGTCTGTATAAAGTGGGGCAAAGACGTCTTGGCGGGTTTTGATAGCCATCACAATCTCTTCAAGCGCAGCATTTCCGGCGCGCTCACCTATACCATTTATCGTGCCTTCGACCTGCCTTGCACCAGCTTTTATGGCCGCTAACGAGTTTGCCGTAGCCATGCCTAAGTCATTGTGATTATGCACAGATATTATCGCTCTATCGCCTACAAATTTTACTATTTCACTAATGCGAGCAGTTATCTCTTCAGGATATAAATAACCAACCGTATCAGGGATATTTAAAGTTTTTGCACCAGCATTTATGGCAGCATCACAAATTTCTTTTAAAAAGCTCATTTCACTTCTACAAGCGTCCTCGCAGCTAAACTCCACATCATCGCAAAAGGTTTTTGCGTATTTTATAGACTCAACTGCACGTTTTATTACTTCATCTGGGCTCATTTTTAGCTTGTACTCCATATGAATTGGGCTTGTCGCTATAAATGTATGAATTCTCTTATTTTTAGCTGGAGCCAATGCCTCGCCAGCTGCCTTAATATCACGCTCAACTGCGCGTGCAAGAGAGCAAACCGTGATATTTGAGGCTTGCTTTGCTATTTGGTTTACCGCATCAAAATCCCCTGGGCTTGCTGCTGCAAATCCGGCCTCCATAACATCCACACCAAGCCTTTCAAGCTGAAGTGCGATCTGTAGTTTTTCGGCTGTATTCATCGATGCACCAGGGCTTTGCTCACCATCTCTTAAAGTCGTATCAAAGATTATAATTTTATTCTTATCCATTTTTGTCCTTTTTTGTTTTTTATATTTAAATTTTAAATTTGATGAGTTAAGTAAAGAGAAATTTGCTACCTAAGTAGCAGCAGTAGAGAGTTTTTGATTTCGATTTTTGGTAAAAATTTACGTGATTTTATGACGCCATTTTCGCTCATTCGCTCTCCTTTTTTTTAGAATTTTTACTAAACATTATAGTGGCTCTTACTATGCCATAAAGCATATAGACACTCATAACCAAAGTCGCACTTTCAAATGGATATAGATAAAGCATCGAAAACGCAACCACAAGAGCTACTAAAATTCTTATCACGTGAGTTTGTTTTAAATTTATTTTTTTAAAGCTTGGATAGCGAATGTTACTAACCATTAAAGCTGCCAAAGTAGCTTCAAGTAGCATCAAGCACCACTCAAATCCTTCTAAAAAAGTATAGTCGATATAAATACCAACCCAAAGTACGCTCACAATAGCTGCTGATGGTATAGGAAGTCCGATAAAAACATTTGGCTCATATGTACCAGTAGTGACATTGAAGCGAGCAAGCCTGATAGCTCCAAAAACCACAAACATAGCAGCTATAAGTGCTCCAAATCTGCCAAAATTTTTACCAATAGTCAAATAAAATAAAATCGCTGGTGCTACACCAAAAGCAACAAGATCTGCAAGGCTATCAAACTCTACCCCAAATTTACTAGTTGTCTTTGTAAGTCTAGCCACACGTCCATCAAGTCCATCTAAAATAAGCGATAAGATTATATAAATAATGGCTTTAAAATAGTTACCTTGAATAGATGAAATAATACTAATAACACCCAAAAAAGCACTAGCTGCTGTAAATAAATTTGGCAAGATATACATTAGTTGCATCTTTTGTATGTTATTCATCTATTTTTCCCTCTTCAAAATATCCCAAAAGTGAAGCAGCCTTTACGCTTTCTCCAACGCTTACACATATCTTAGTATCTCTTGGTAGGTATAAAATCACCTCACCACTTCCTAAAAAACCAAATTTTCTAGATGCTTTCAGGCTAGTAACATTTGAAATTTCTAAACTTCTACTGAAAGCCCCAGCTATAATTTTCATAACAAATTTTATATTTTCTTTTTCAAAGCGAATAATCGCTCTTTCATTTAAAAATTCTGAAATTTTCATAGCTTGACACAAAAATAAGCCATGTCTTTTGCGTATTTCAGCTACTTTTACATCACTTACAGCCCTTAATGTACCAACATCAAAAAAAGATTTTTTTATAACGATCTTAGCTACTTCATTATTATCAAAATTTGAAGCACTAATCTCTTTTATCTTGCCATCAATCGGCGATAGTAAAGCCAATTTATCATCAGAAAATGGCTCTCTCTCAGGATCTCTAAAAAAATAAAGTCCCAAAAAAAGTAAAATAGTAAAAAGTAGTGGCAAGATCCCAAATAGCAAAGATAAAACAAATAAAATTAGAAAAAATAATATAAATTTATATCCCGCTTTCACAATATAGCCACTCATTTTATTCCTCTTTTTTACTCTTTTCGTCTTCTTCGGTCTCTACGAGTCTGCTCTCTAGATCATTTTCGATCTCATAGTTTTTAATGATCTCTCTAACTCTTTTTCCTTCGATTGTTTCTTCTTCATAAAGTGCTGATACCATATTTTCAATAGCACCTTTATAAATTTCAAGCAAACCAAGCACAGCTGTGTATCTTTCATGAAGAAGTGTTTTTACAAACTCATCAACCTTTTCAGCCATCTTATCACTATAATCTTTGATGCTTTGACCACCATTTAAAAATGTCGCGCGTTGCTTTTCAAGCACCATAAGACCAGCAACATCGCTCATACCATACATACTAACCATAGCTTTTATGATATCAGTCGCACGCTCTAGGTCGTTGCTAGCTCCAGTTGAAATTTCTTTAATAAACACCTCTTCAGCAGCTCTACCAGCCAAAAGCACATCCACTTCTGCTATCAGCTCATGCTTTTGCATCATAAATTTATTCTCTTCAGGCGTGTTTAGAGTATAGCCAAGTGCCGCAAGACCACGTGGCACGACTGAGACTTTTGTTACCCTTTTTGCACCTTTTGTTAGCTCAGCTATCAAGGCATGACCACACTCATGATAAGTGACGATTCTTTTTTCTTTTGGATTTACGCGGCGAGACTTTTTCTCAAGTCCAGCTATCGATCTCTCGACAGCCTCCACAAGATCAGCCTGCTCGACAAAGGTCTTTGACTTCCGTCCTGCAAGAAGTGCAGCCTCATTTATGATATTTTCAAGATCAGCACCAGCTAAACCAGTCGTAAGCCTTGCAATATCTTCGATATTTACATCTTTGCCAATCTTTACATCTTTCATGTGAACTTTTAAAATGTCGCAGCGTCCTTTAAAATCAGGCTTATCAACAAGCACTTGCCTATCAAATCTACCTGGCCTTAAAAGCGCAGCGTCCAAAACTTCAGGTCTATTTGTAGCCGCTATAACGATAACTGGCGACTTATCCGCGTCAAAGCCATCCATCTCAGAAAGAAGCTGATTTAGCGTTTGCTCTCTCTCGTCGTTGCCACCCATTGGACCAGAATTTCTACTTTTACCGATCGCATCGATCTCATCTATAAAAACAATCGCTGGAGCCTCTTTTTTAGCATTTTCAAAAAGATCTCTAACTCTACTTGCACCAACGCCGACAAACATCTCAATAAAGCTTGATGCTGACATAGAGAAAAATGGCACACTTGCCTCGCCTGCAACTGCTCTTGCAAGAAGTGTTTTACCTGTACCTGGAGGGCCAACTAGTAAAATTCCTTTTGGAATTTTTGCCCCAAGTCTTAGATATTTATCAGGACTTTTTAGATAATCAACTATCTCTTGAACCTCTTCTTTTGCCTCTTCGACACCTGCGACATCATCAAACTTAACTTTTGGTTTTTCAGAATTTATAAGTTTTTTTGCACTTCCTATGCCAAGTATGCCACCGCCAATATTCTTTTGCATACGACTAGCAATAAACATCCAAATAGCAAAAAATATAAATACCGGGATGATCCATGAAAATATAAGATCTCCAAACCAGTTATTTTCGCTATAAACGCTATAAGTTATGCCATTTTGCTCAAGTATGCCAATGAGCGTTGGATCATTTATACGTTTTGCAAGATAGATAGTTTTGTCACTACCTATGCCTTTTATGGTAGTTTCTGAGATAGCAACCTCATTTAGCTGCTTATTTTTTAACATATCTTTAAACTCAGAATAAGCTACCATTTTACTCTGAGCATTACTATTTAGCCCAAAAGAGCCACCTAGTCCGTCTCCACTAAAGCTTCTAAAAGCTAAAACTATAACTATTGCAAAAATGGCAAAAATGAAAATAGGATTTTTATTAAAAAAACCGTTATTGTTGCCATTGTTTTGGTTATTATTTTGGTTATTCATCTATTTCCTTATAAACAAAGCTACTCCAATCGTTACTTTGTTTTATCTCGATTAGCTCCAAATCCTTAAATGTATCTTTAATCCTATCTTCGTATTTGTTTAAAATTCCTGACAATACCAAGTAGCCGCCTTTTTTAAGTGACTTTTTTAAGTCATTTGAGAGCATAAAAATGACATCAGCAATGATATTTGCTACGACAATATCATATTTTTGCTCTAAATTTGCGATAGAGCCTGTCCAAATTTTATTAAATTTAACTTCATTCAACTTGGCGTTGCTAAGTGAGCTTTGCGTGGCTTGTTCGTCTGTATCGCAAGCATCGACCTTGCAGCCAAGCTTCGATAAAGCAATGCTTAATATCCCACTTCCACAACCTACATCTAGAGCGGCTTTTCCGCTTTTTGCATATTTTTGCAAAAGAAGAAGACAAGAATTTGTACTTTCATGGTGCCCTGAGCCAAAGGCTAGAGCTGGGTCGATTATGATATTTGTTACGCCATTAAGTGGCTCTTCCCAGCTAGGTCTAACATAAATTTTATCAACCAAAATAGGCTTAACTGCCTTTTTATATTCACCTAGCCAGTCTTTATTTTCTTTTAAATTAAGAGAAATTTTTAAATCATTTGAAATTTTACGAACACTAGAGAGCCCTTTTGCATACTCTTCAATACCCCAAGCTATATCTTTTAGATCATACTCTTCCCTGATGATGATCTCGTGATCTAGCTCTTCAACACAGGTAACTCCAAAAGAGAAAACTAGCTCTAAAATTTCATCATAAAAATTTGATGTTTTTATGCTTAATTCGTAGAATTTATCTTTCATTAACCAAGAACGTCTTCAAGCTTCTCTTTTAAGACTTGTGGCGTAAAAGGTTTAACGATGTAGTTATTAACACCTGCTTTTAAAGCTGTTATAACTTCAGCTTTTCCGCCCTCTGTTGTTACCATTATGATAGGCATATCAACATACTTTTGCTCAGCCCTTACCTTTTTAACAAGCTCAAGACCGTTCATCTCAGGCATGTTCCAGTCAGTAATAAGAACTTCGATACCTTCATTTTGAGTTAAGATATTCCAGGCCTCAAGACCGTGCTCAGCCTCAAGAATTTCTTGATGTCCTAACCTTTGTAAAGTATTTTTTATGATTCTTCTCATTGTTGAACTGTCATCTACAACCAAAATCTTCACATAATATCCTTTTAGTAAAAATTGCCCTATTCTAGCTAATTTAAATTTATAAAAGCTTTAACGCTACCTAAGTAGTTTAAAGGCCTCTTTTAGGTCAAGCAACCCTTCATAGTAGGCTTTTCCAACTATTACGCCACCAATCTCATTTGTGGCTTTTAGCATTAAAATATCATTTATATCACTCACGCCACCACTTGCTATTGTCTCAAGCTTGCTATTTCTAGCTATTTGCAAGCTAAACTCAACATTGACTCCGCCAAGCATTCCATCCTTGTTAATATCGGTGCAAATCACAGCTTCCACGCCAACATCTGCAAATTTTCTTGCAAGATCGACTGCTTTTATATTTGAAATCTCGTCCCAACCTTGTACGGCCACGTAGCCATCTTTTGCGTCAATGCCAACTACAACTCTATAAATTTCAGCCATTTTTGCTGTAAATTCTGGATCACGAAGGGCAACTGAGCCAAGGATCACCCTGCTAACTCCAAGGTCCAAATAGCGCTTTATACGCTCTTCATCTCTTATGCCACCGCCCACTTGGACGCTTAAATTTGTAGCTTTTACTATCTTTTCGATCGTCTTAAAATTTATAGCCTCCCCTGCAAATGCTCCGTCAAGATCGACCACATGCAGCCATTTTGCACCGTAATCTTCAAACCTTTTAGCAAGCTCACTTGGCTCGCTGCTGTAAATTTTAGCGCTTTGCATAAGACCTTTGCTAAGTCTAACCGCTTGTCCTTCTTTTAAATCAATCGCTGGAAAAATTTCCATCATAACCTCGCAAAATTCTCTAAAATTTTAAGTCCAGCTTCATGACTTTTTTCTGGATGAGGCTGAAAGCCAAATATATTTTCATGCCAAACCGCACTTGTAAATTCATATCCATAAGTTGTCTTTGCCAGTGCAAATTTATCATCACAAACCACGTGATAGCTGTGTACAAAATATAAATACTCAAGCTTTTTTAGTCCTAAAATTAATGGACTATTTTGCTTAAATTCCAAAGCGTTCCAGCCAATGTGAGGTATTTTTAATGGCTTATCGAAATTAGCTTCATTAAATTTTACGACCTTGCCAGGCAAAAGAGAGAGTCCCTCATGCTCGCCAAACTCAAAGCTTTTTTCAAACAAAAGCTGCATACCAAGGCAAATACCAATAAAAGCTTTGCCGCTTTTTACAGCTTCTTTTACGGCTTCGTCCATGCCGTTATTTTTTAGCTTTGTTATCGCCTCACCAAAAGCTCCAACGCCTGGCAAAACAATGTGCGAATACTCCTTTAAATTTTCAGGCTTACTTACTAAGGTACATTTTTTGTCAAGAAAATCAAAAGCATTTATCACGCTTTTGATATTGCCCGCACCATAATCAATAATAGCAATCATCTGTTCTCTTGCCTTTTTACGCTAAAAAGATAAAAGCTAAGTGCCGCCATTAGCATCGCCACACCGCCTATTAGATAGATAGCGTTTATGATATTTTCAGGTGCAGTGATAGCAAATTTAAAGACTAGCATGAGCGCCTCGATCGCAAGTGCGATGATGATAGAGCCGATAAATCTAACCATCGTCTTATAAATAACACTATTTTCTTCGTGATTTTTGCCTAAAACCTCTTCTTCAAATATCGTCTTTACAAGGTCAAAAATGGCAAGAGCCAGCGTTAAAATGATGGTTGATTCAAAAATTTCTTCGACATTTATATGCTCGATGCTCTTTGAGATAAAGCTCTTTACGCCGTGCCAAAACAAAAATGCGCAGATCATAAAAAGCGATGCACAAAAGAGCGCATAAACTGTCTTTAAAAATCTACCAAAATGCTCCTCGACAAAGCCGCTATCGACTATATTTAGGATATTTTCTAGGCTTATATCGATGCAAGCGATAAATTTAAGCTCATTTTTTTCATTATAGATAGGCACGCTTGCTGTGACACATAAACCTCCATTTAGACTTGATGGATAAGGATCACTTAAAACACACCTTTTCTCGCGCACGGCGGTGTAGTAGTAGGCTTTATTTGCGCGGTTTTCACCTTTTGGAATTTTATACTTTTCATTTAGGCTGATCGAGTCTTCGATCTGTATGCCATTTTCGTCTAAAATGTATAGTGCATCAAAATTTTCTATCTCGTGGCTGATCTTATCAAAGCCAGCTTTTATGTTTTCTAAGCACACTCCAGGCAGTCTGTTTGGCAAATTTCTACTAAATAAATAGCAGATATACGCCCTTGCCTTGTATCTCGTGTCACTAAATCTCTTAATATCTTTTATAACCAAAACTAGCCTTTTAAATTTAATGCATGGTTAAACTCTGGCACGATCACCTTAAGAGCAGGTGCTACCTCGTCATCTTCAAGCTGCAAAAGCCCATTTATCTGTGAATTTAAAAGGGTCAGATCATAAGGCTGCGAGTGTGTGACAAAGATCGACTCATACTTGGTTTGAACGTCATCTTTGTTGATAAGCAGCTCCTCATAAAGCTTCTCGCCAGGTCTAAGCCCTACAAATTCGATACCCAGATGCTCTTTATTTGAAAGCAGAAGCATCTTTTTAGCAAGATCGACGATCTTAACTGGCTCGCCCATATCAAGCACGAAAAGCTCTCCACCTTTTGCTATAGAGGCTGCTTGAAGGACTAGCTGGCACGCTTCAGATGTAAGCATAAAGTACCTTGTGATCTCTGGGTGAGTGACGCTTAGTGGCTTATTTGCAGCGATCTGTGCTTTAAATTTAGGTATGACTGAGCCACTTGAGCCAAGAACGTTACCAAAGCGCACGCAAACTATCTCGCAGACACCTGCTTCGTTTGAATTTAGTGCGTAAAGCTCGCAAACACGCTTAGTTGTACCCATTATGTTTGTTGGGCGCACAGCCTTGTCTGAAGAGATCATGACAAATTTCTTAACGCCGTATTTTTTAGAAAGATCGACTGCATTTTTTGTACCAAGGATGTTGTTTTCAACTGCTGAGCGAGGGTTTAGCTCGCAAAGCGGCACGTGTTTATAAGCAGCCGCGTGGATAACGATCTCAGGTTTAAAGTCAGCAAAGACTTCTTCAAAGTCCTTTAAATTTGTGATATTTACAAGCTTGCTAATAGTTTTTTTATCTTTTGTATCTTCGCCTATCTTATAAAGGTTAAACTCGCTGTGCTCAACCATTATAAGCTCACTTACACCAAATTTTAAGCATTGCTTACAAATTTCACTTCCTATACTGCCTCCAGCTCCAGTGACAAGTACTCTTTTATCTTTTAAGAAATTTGAAATAGCCTCTGGGTTTAAATCTTTTGGCTTTCTAGCGAGCAAGTCTTCAATAGAGATATCCTTGATCGGCTCATTTTCGATAAGCGAAAAGAGTTTCATATCTCTTATACCATATCCACTTAGCTCATCAACTAAAGCTTGAAGCTCGTCTTGATCAAGTGCTAGTGCGATGATAGCAGTCTTTGCGTCGTAGTCTTTTATAAGGTTTGGTATATCTTTTTTATCTTGAACTAAAAATCCATCACAATAAGTACCAACAAGGTCGCTTCTACCATCTACCACTCCAACCGCGTAGTAGTCAAGATACCCTTGTTTTAAGCCACGCAAGACGTGAAGCGCTTTTGAGGTAGCGCCTATAACGATACAAGGCTCACCTTTGTGAGGTTTGTTTGAAAAGTCAAGCACCATGCGTTTTGAAATTCTTAAAAGCCCAACAAGTAAGCATGAAATAAGAAGATCAATGAAAATAACGCTTCTTGGGTACGGATTTAAAAAATCTTGAATGATAAAAAAAATGATCGTAAATAAAACCGCTGAGCAAACGTGAGCTAAGAAAATTTTTCTTGCTTCGTTTAATCCGAAAAACCTCCACGGCACCTTGTAAATTTTAAACATCCACATAAAAAAGAGCTTAAATACGATCAAAAATCCAGCCGTTACAAAAAGCCCTTGCACGTAGATATCTGGGATGTCAGCGTTAAATCTTAAAAGATAAGCCGCATATATCGAAAAGATAAATATAAAAACATCGCCAAGAAGGAAAAATACAAGCCTTTTTAACTTTGTTGCATGAAACATTTACGCATTTTCCTTGACTATTTTTATCACTCTTTCTTGTGTCTGCTCGCTCATATCACTGCCACTTGGCAAGCAAATTCCTCTTGAAAATAGATCTTCACTATATCCATCGATAAAGCTTAACGCACCCTTAAAGACAGGCTGTAAATGCATAGGCTTCCAAAGTGGGCGACTCTCGATGTTTGCATCAGCTAGTGCTTTTATAACTTTTAAATGTGTATCTTTTTTGGCAAAAACGCCAGTTGTCAGCCATCTGTTACCACGAGAATTTGCTAGCTCTGGCATAAATTCTAAAATATCGCCAAGCTCTTTTTCATAAATTTCAAAGACTTTTCTCTTTTGCTCGACTCTTTTTTCCAAAATTTCCATCTGAGCCACGCCAATAGCACCTAGTACGTTGCTTAAGCGGTAGTTGTAGCCATAGTCTTTGTGCTCGTAGTGAAGCAGTGGCTCTCTAGCTTGAGTGCTGTAAAATCTAGCTTTTTCTACAAATTCCTTGTCACCAACTAGCATACCTCCGCCTGAAGTAGTGATTATCTTGTTGCCGTTAAAGCTATATGCACCCATCACGCCAAATGTGCCAAGTGCCTTACCGCCGTAAAATCCGCCAAGTGCTTCAGCTGCATCTTCAACTAAAGCGATGCCCTCGTTTTGGCAAATTTCACAAATTTCTTTCATCTTTGAAGCTTGCCCGTAAAGATGAGTAACGACTAATGCCTTTGGCTTTTTAGGTAAATTTGAGATTGCTTTTTTAAGTAGTTCTGGGCTTAAATTCCAACTCTCATCGCAGTCTATGAATACTGGAGTTGCTTTTTCATAAAGTATAGGCGAGACTGAAGCCATGAAAGTAAAACTAGAAGCCAGCACAAAGTCGCCATCTTTTACGCTAAGGACGCGAAGTGCTAGGTGAAGTGCTGCTGTTCCAGCGCTTAGCGCAAGAGCATCTTTTGCTCCAGTGTAGCTTTTTATACTTTCTTCAAATTTATTAACATACTCGCCAAGTGGCGCTATATAGTTGCTTTCAAAAACTTTTTTTATATATTCTTGCTCTTTTCCGCTCATATTTGGTGGAGATAAAAAAACTCTATCCATTTCATCCCTTTCGTGATTTTTTGGCGATTTTAGCACTTATTTTTAAATTTATATCTTAGCGCGCTCGCTCGCTGGCACGCCGTAAGCCTTTGTGTCATCTTTTATATCTCTAACAACCACGCTTCCAGCGCCGATGATGCAGTTTTTGCCAATACTTATACCTTGAATGATGCTTGAGCCGATACCTATGTGCGTAAATTCGCCCACGCTAACATTTCCAGCAAGGGCTGCATTTGGGCTGATGTGAGCAAATTTACCTATCACGCACTCATGCTCTATCACCGCGCCAGAATTTATGATAGCACCCTCTTTTATGCGGGCTTTTGCGTTTATAACGGCATTTGGCATGACAACTACGCCTTTTTCTATCACAGCACTTTCGCTCACAACCGCACTTTTATGGATCAAATTTACTATATCAAAGCCAGCAGCCTCTACTTTTTGGCTGATCTTTTGCCTTGTTTTGTTTTCGCCAATAGCTATTATGATGTCTGCTTTTTCAAGCTCTGGGCTAAATTTACACTCACTAGCATCATCTAAAAAAACTATCTCATCATAGCCGTTGCTTCTAGCGATGTCAGCTACGACTAGCCCGTGACCGCTTGCTCCGTAGATGTAAATTTTCTTAGTTTTTGCCATTAAATTTCTCCGTCGTAGCCTGCCCCTCTTTGCTGACGCCACTTCGTTTTAGCACCTTTTCGATGGTCTGTAAGGCAATCTTTACATCAAGCATAAAGCTTAAATTTTTAGCGTAATAGACGTCGTACTCAAATTTTTTCTCCCAGCTTATGGCGTTTCTGCCATTTACTTGCGCTAGCCCTGTGATACCTGGACGTACGTCGTGACGGTGCTTTTGCGTTTCGTTATAAATAGGCAGATACTCAACTAAAAGCGGCCTTGGCCCAATGAAGCTCATGTCGCCCTTTAGCACGTTAAATAACTGTGGTAGCTCATCGAGGCTAAGCGAACGGATTAGCTTACCAAATCTACCAAGACGCTGCTCATCTGGCAAGAGCTCGCCATTTGCGTCACGCTCATCGCTCATCGTCTTAAATTTATAAATTTTAAAAATTTTCTCATTAAGACCTGGTCTTGCCTGCGTGAAAATAACATCACGGCTTACTTTAAAATAGATAAAAATCGCCGTTGCTATGATGATAGGTGACGTTAAAATGAGCAAAAACAAAGCCCCCAAAATATCAATCACCCTCTTTAAAAAATTTCTATACATCTATAAATTTCCTATAAATTTCTATATATCTTTTTGCGATTTGCTTCTCGTCAAACTCACTCACCGCCCAGTCCCTGCCATTTTGCCCAAGTTTAGTGCAAAGCTTCTCGTCATCAAGTAAAATTTTTATCTTACTAGCAAGATCGCTTGCGTCTTTTACTTTGCATAAAAGTCCGTTATAGCCCTCTCTTACAGCTTCATTACAGCCTGTCACGTCGCTTGCAACGACTGCTTTAGCCATACTCATCGCCTCTAAAACCGTTCTTGGAAAGCCCTCTTTGTAGCTAGGAAGTGCTAGCAAGTAAGATGCCTTTAAAAGCTGTGGTATGTCGTTTCTAGCGCCAAGATAACATACTTTACCACCTTTTAAAAAGCTCTCGTCCGCAGTTGATTTATTACCAGCAAAGCCCTCACCCACAAAGATAAATTCGCAGTTTTTGTAGCCATTTAAAATTTCAGCTGCCTCGTAAAATTCTCGAACACCCTTGTGCCACATCGCTCTTGCGATCATCAAAATGACCTTTTTTTCACCAAGGTCAGCCGCCTGCGTGATAGCTGGGTCAAATTTAGCAGTATCAACACCGACACTTTTTATGCGGTAAACTTTACTTTTATCTATCAAATTACGAGAGATCATATAATTAGCGTCAGAGTCGTTTACAAACACGCAAGCATCAGCCTTTGCAAAGGAAAATTTATAAAGACTCTCCATGACAAAACGCACAGCCTTCGTCTTAATATCATCATCGATATAAAAGCTACCAAGGCCTTCAACTAAATTTATCACGTGTTTTATGCCAGCGTTTTTAGCGGCAAACGTGCCAAATACATTTGACTTGTGAGCGCCAGTTTGAAGCAGGTCTAAATTTAGCTCACCTAAAATTTGAGATAATTTTTTTGAGTTATTTATCACAGTTAGCGGATTTAGGCTCGCCTTATCAAGCTCGTAGGTAACAGCGTGAAAGCTTTTGGCAAGCTCATCAGTAAAATTTCCTTTTGGAGCGATAGCAAAAACTTCATGCCCCATATCTTTTAAAGCCTGCATTATAGGGCGTCTAAAAAAGTGTATGCTCATATCAGCGTGGCTTAAAAATCCTATCCTTGCCATCTCTACCTCTTTAGCCTATAAACTTTTGCCGCCCCGTCAAGTATGACTGGCTCAAAGACCTTAGGATCGTATCTTTCAAGCACGAAAAGCTGGATGTAGGCGCTATTTAAAATGCTCTCATCAAGGATGATGAATCTGCCATAATCCCTCATAAAAATGACAGAAATATTTGAGCTTTCGTTATTTTTATACTCTTTGACATTTAGCTTGCCAGCCTCGTTATAATCAGTCTCTATGAAAGATTTAAGAGGCAAGATATTGCCATCATAGATTAAATTTGTGACATCACTTGTGAGCGTAAAACCACCATTTAGTCTAATGCCATTTTCATTTTGAGAGATCGCTCTTGTGACGATAAAAAGGCCGTTGTTTAAATTTTTACCGCTTTTTAGATCGATCTTGCTAAATTGCAAAATGGTCGGAAAAATACCAAGCATCCTATCTGGCAAGTAGTAGTAAATATCCCTAGTCTTTGCTGGCAGGCTAAAATTTGCCTCTTTTATATCGCTAAAAAAATGATCGATGCTTGCATTTCTCTCTTTTAAAATTTGAGCCAAATTGCCATTAAATCGCTCTTTAAAATTTCTCTCTGTGTACTCAACATCAAGTCTTGCCATATTTGCTGAGCTTATCTCATCGCTTCCAAGCGCAAAACTCACGGCAAAATTTTCACGTCCAAGGTGCTTTCCGCCATCAATGAGCGTCTTAACATCGCTGTAATATCTAATCGGATATCCATAGTCCCACCACGCAACCACGTAGTCCTCGCGTCCTGCGATACCTTTTAGCTTATTTAAAATTTCAACCTCTTTGTGCACAAAAACTGGCTCAGCTTTGTAACCATAGATATGAATGAGCGCTGGAGTAAGAGCAAGCACGGTTATAAAAGCTCTCGCAAGATTTAGCACCGCTCCTTTTAGCTTTAAATTTGAAAGTATAAACTCCACCAAGTAGCCAAATCCAAGTGCCATGATAGGCACAGCATAAATAGTAAATCTAAGGCCGCTTTTAAAGGCTAAAAAGCCAAGAGCTAGCATGCCAAGCGAGATGGCAAATGAGCGGTATTTAAAGCAAAAAAGAGCAACGCCAGCAAGCGAGATCAAAAATGTGATGACATTTGCGCTAATCCTCTCGCAAAATAGCGTAAAATCAACGATGCTTGACTCTTGAATAGTCTGATTGACATTAAAAAAGTGAAAACTCATACCGCCAACTTCAGGCGCATCTCTAAAGACGTAAAATTTAAGCTGAAAAATAATCGGATTTAGTCCGCCACGAATGACAAAAACTATAAAAATAACTGCCAAAATACCAAGAGCAATTTTTAAATTTATCACCTCTTTTTTAAAAAGACAAAGTGCGTAAATAGCGATGATAGCGATAAATTTAAGCGTTAGATCAAGGTTCGAAATAGCAAGTAAAAGCAGTGAAATTTCAAGGTAAAAAAGTGGATTTTTCCTATCAAAGATGAGCGTGTAAAGTAAAAATAGCCCAGTTAAAATGCTAATAAGCGAAAACGCACTCGCATACCACCACATATAAATAAGCACACTCAAAGGTGCGATTATTAGGCTCTTTGCGTCCTTTTTCTCAAGCACCCTAACAAGTCCCCAGACGACAAAGACGCTAAGTGGGATGATGAGCATGTCAGTGTCGTAGTATCCTGCCATCGTGCGGTTGTAGTAGCTATTTGCGACGACAGCAAGAAGTGCGGCGATGAAGCCAGCAAATTTGAGCTTATACTCATTTGCGATCAAGATGACTGGCACAGCGACAAGCGATGAGAAAAATACGCTCATATAAATCATCGCCGTCTCAAGCTTGACGCCCAGAAATTTCACGATCCAGTAAGTAAGCGTCGAGAGCGGATAGCCGTAGTAGCTAAGGTCGTTTTCTTGGTGAAAGCCAGCCAGCATGTCCCTTGCACCCTCGGCAAATGCGTAGCCGTCGTTTGTGCTGATCATCAGCTCGTTGTTCCAGAAAAATACCGGATATTCACTCGCCCAAAAGACCCAGTAAAGCCTGCAAATCACGCTAAAAAAGACTGCGACAAATATCATCAAGTATAAAGAGTAATTTTTAAAAAATAAATTTCTATTCATTAGGATTTTCCAAAAAATTTATAAGCTCGCTCGCTATATTTTCACTATCAAAAAATTTAGCCCGATTATACGCAACATTTTCAAAATTTTGCCTTATTTCAGGCGCATTAAGCACCTTTATCATCGCCTCTTTCATTGCATTTTCATCATCAACAGGCACCAAAATGCCAAACTCACTCTCGCCCAAAAGCTCCTTTGCACCGCTTTTATGCTCGGTTGAGATGATAGTTTTCTCACATGCTAGTGCTTCAAGCAGGACATTTGAAAAGCCCTCAAAACGCGAAGCACAAAGCAAACACGAGGCATTTTTTATGTGTCTAAAAGGATTTTTATCAGTGCCAAGAAGCTTTACTCGCTTATCTACGCCAAGCTTGTTTATTAAATTTTGCAGCTCATCCTTTAAAGGTCCTTTGCCAAGGATGCCAAGCGTGGCGCGAGGGTCGTTAATAGAAGCTATTATTTTTATTAACATGGCTTGATTTTTACCGCTATCAAGGCGGCCAATATTTATGAAAAATGGACTAAAACCACTCTCAAGCGGCTCATCTTTTAGCAAATTTATAGTTTTTAGATCAAGGGCGTTATAAAGCACCTTTGTTTTTGCCTCGCTCATGCCAAAATTTTGCACCAGATCCTCTTTGTTGCCAGCTGCATTTGCAAGGATGAGATCAGCTTTTTTATAAAGATGAGTGAGTAAGAATTTATTAACCCTACCGCTTAGATCGTTTTTATATAGGATCGACGGACAGCTTCGCTCGCTGATAACTAGCCTCTTTTTAAAGCCCAAAATTCTAGCAAGCCCAGCAATATAACAAGGGCGGTTCATCAGCACAAACTGCATATCTATGCCCAAATTTTGACAAAGCTTTTTATACTTAAAGGCAAGCATTGGCATCGCTAAAAAGAGCCTTGCAAGCTTCTTTAGCCCGCTTTCATAAGGATCGCTATTTTCTATAAAGTGGATTTGCACCTCGCTTGGGATCTCATAGGCGATGACCTTGCTCATTAAGATGAGATGAACTTCATAACGTTTAACCAAAAATGGCAGTAAATTTGCCACATTTCGCTCAGCCCCACCAGGTCCCATCGAGTATAAAAAAACGGCTAATTTTTTCACTTGCTAACAACCTTTTTGATAAATTCTCGCCACTGCTTGATGATGTTTTCTTTGCTAAATAAATTTGCACTTTCGCCGGCATTTTCTGCTAGTTTTTGCCTTAAATTTTCGTCTTTTAAAAGCATTTCAAGCTTATCTTTTAGGTCATTTGCGTCGCCATTTTTAAAGATAAGCCCGTCCGTGCCGTCATTTATAAGCTCTCTTGCGCCCACGGTGTCGCTACTTAGCCTAGCGCAACCAAAAGCGCCTGATTCGATTAGCACGTTTGAAAGCCCCTCGCTTCGTGAGCTAAGAATAAAAATTTTTGCCTCGCTATAAAGCTTACTAACGTCGCTTATGTGGCCTAGAAATTTTACGTTAAGCCCTAAATTTGACGCCATTTGCTTTAGCTCGGCTTCCTGTCTGCCACTACCTGCGATCTTTATCTCCCAGCCATCAAGCAAGCTCTTATCCACCTTGCTAAGTGCCTCAAAATAGATATCATAGCCCTTTACTGCCTCCAGCCTTGCCACGCTTAAGATGACATTTTGCTTCTCACAATTTTCAGGCACATCGATAAAAAGTGGATTGTGGATAACCTCGCAGTTTTTGACAAATTTATAGTACTCGTAGTCGCTTTTGCTTAGCACGCTTAAGCCATCTACAAATTTATAGGAAATATCACGCATAGCGCTTGCGACCTTGCTTTTTAAGTAGCTATGCTCGTGATGCTCGGTTGCTATTAGTTTGCTCCTTAGACCAGCATTTGCCAACACACAAGCGACATTTGTCCAGTCGATAAAGCTCATTATCAGATCAGCCCTTTGCTCTTTAAAAAGTGCTCTAAGAGCTAGGATTTTCTTAAATTTTAAAGCGAGCCCTGAGCCAGTGACGTTAAGGTTTATGATATTTATATTGTCACTAAATTTATAAAGCCCAAGGTCCTCTTCAAGCAGAGCGATAGTGATCTCATTGTCCTTGCTAAGCTCATTTGCAAGCACATTTAGCACACGTTCAGCCCCACCATTTCTAAGTGCGGCTATGACAAAAAGAATTTTCACTTCACACCTCCAAGCCTTAAAAGCTCTAGCCATTTTTTATAAATTTGCTCCACGCTAAACTCATCAAGCCTTGCTCTTGCGTTTTTGGCAAATTCGCTCATTTTTGCCTCATCTTGCAGCAAATTTGCAAGCTTTTCGCTCATCTGATCAGCGTCATTTATCTCGCAAAGCAAGCCATCAAAGCCATCTTTTATAAGCTCTTTTGCCCCGCTAGTTCTTGTTGCGACCCGCACGCAGTCATAGTTTATCGCCTCTATCAAGGTGTTTCCAAGACCCTCGAAATTTGAGCAAGAGAGCAGCACCTTTGCCCTTTTATAAAGCGAGGCGATGTCGCTTACATTGCCTAAAAACTGGACATCAGCGCCTAAATTTTTAGCTAAATTTTCTAAATTTGCTCTCTCGCTACCATCTCCAGCGACAGCAAATTTATAGCCGCTTTGCTTTAAGCTTGCAGCCACTCTTACAAACATTTCGCAGTTTTTTATCTTATTTAGTCTGCCAACAAAGATGACTAAATTTTCTTTATCAAAGCTCTCGCTGCGCACCTCTTCAAAGAGCGGGTTGTAAATTTTCATCACATTTTTGCAAAATTTAGAGTAGTAGCCTAGATCCTCGTCGCTTAGGACGCTAAGTGCGTTTGCAAATGGATAGCTTATGCGTCTTAGCACCTTAAAAATGGCTCTTTTTGGCGCAAGGTAGTTTGTGTGCTCGCTTATGATTATAGGTGTTTTTAGCCCAGCCGAGCTAAATAGCACCAAGGTATTTACGGCGTCTAAAAAGGATATCACAGCGTCAAATTTGCCCTCTCTTATGAGCGCTCTTAAAGCAAGCACCTTTAAAACTCTCTTTTTTAAATTTCCAACAAAGCCAAACTCATCAGCCCCAACGCCCAAATTTATGAGCTTCACGCCACTTGCTAGCTCGTAAAATGGCTCATCTTTGTCAAATTTAACAAGGCTTACCTCGTGATCCATGCTAAATCTTGATGCGATCACCGCGCAAACTCGCTCCGCACCGCCACTTCTAAGCGTTGATGTGACAAATAATATCTTCATACGCCAAACCTTTGCTTGATCTTTACTCTAAGCTTTGAAAGTGCCGGCAAAATGCCACTTGGAAGCGAGCTAAGTAGTAAGAAAATAAACGCCTCTTTGCTAAATTTAATGCTAAGACTTTTAAAGATACACCTTAACATCAGGCCATATTCGCCAGCGATTTTGGCGTAGTAAGCGGCGTTTTTATACTGCATAGCTAGAAATTTTGGCTCGTTTTTGATAGCGATGTCGTAGTGCAAATTTGCCGTTTTGATATAGGCATTTGCAACATTTAACGCGTGCTTGCCGGCATTTAGCGTCGCACTATCACTTCTTGCGATACGGTAGATGTAAAGTGGCTTTTTAAGATAAAAGACATTTTTTTCAAAAAAGCGGATGTAAAGCTCATTTTCGCCGCCAAAACTGCTCTCATCAAACCTAAAATCATCTATAAATTCACGTGAAAAAAGCTTGAAATACTCGCCATTTATCCGCCCACAGTGATAATCAACCTTACTCATCACCCCGCTCTTATTATAAGGGCTTCTACCAGCTATCACCTCGGTCATCACGCCATCTTTCTCGCAGATCGCATCTGCAAAAACGCACGAATACTCGCCGCTTTTTAAAATTTCATAGCACTCTTTTATAGCATCTGGCAAAAGCTCATCGTCATCGTCAAGCAAGCAGATAAACTCGCCTGTTGCGTTGTCAAAGCCGTTATTTTTGTTGCCATTTGGGCTCTTTTTGTGAGCGCTATTTTTTACAAATTTGATCCTAGCGTCGTTAAAACTCTTGCAAATTTCACTCGCACTCTCGTCATCGCCGTCGTCAGTGACTATGATCTCTAGGTTTTTATAGCTTTGAGCTAGAGCGCTTTTTATGGCCTTTTGTAAAAGCTCTGGACGCTTGTATGTCGCAGTTACGATGCTGATTAATGGCTCGCTCATCTAGCCCCTTTTAAAAATTCTCTCATAGCCTTGAAGCTTTTCAAGCCGTGAGAAAAGTATAAATTTAATTGTTTTTATGTAGGCCTTTAAATTTGCGCTGTATCCTCTCTCAAGGCGCTCGCCCTCGATGTTTGAGCCACTTAGATCAGTTGGATGCGAAAAGAGATCGCAAAAATACATCTGCATCTCATTAACACCAAGCAAATAGTCCCAAACATCGGTCGTACAAAGCGCACGCTTATGAATTTCAAGCAAATTTTTTGCGCTTTTTTTAGTTAGCACATAAGCCCCTGCTCTATAAATACTTGAAAATGAGTGCTTTGAAACCTGCCATAGTGGCTTACTTAGGCTAGTATCCACCTTTTTGCCAAAGGCGCTAAACCTGCCCTCCAGACCATCTTGCATGCCACATATGAGCACGCTATTTTCAGACATCTTGCTAGCTGCTAAAAAGGCCTCTTTTATAGCTAAGTCATCTCCAATCACGTCGTCTTCAAAGATGAGGGCAAATTTCGCCTCACTTGCCAAAAACGCCTCGTAGGCTTTTACATGCGAGAGCGAACAGCCAACCTCTGCTGGGCTTAAAACCTTGCCGTAAGCTTTAAATGATGGCGAAATGATCTTGTAGTACTCCCTCGCGTTTAGCTCCCTGCCATCAACTGCATCTATTAGCTTAAAGCTATCATAAGAGCTAAATTTTTGCTTTAAAAGCTCGCGCCTTTTGGTGTCTTTAGCCAAAGAGATCAGGTAAATTTCATCCATTTAAGACCTTTTAAATTTTTTTAAAATTTTACGCCAGACTATGCCTCGCTCAAAAGCATTAAAAAACAAAAAATATCCCAAAACATAAGCTGCGCTGGCGTAGATCGCAGCAAAGATAGCAAATTTTAGCCAATTATCTAAGCTCACAAAGTCCTTGCAGGCAAACATCGCAAGCACGCAGAGCGCAAAAACGGCTAAATTTTTAAAATAGACCCCGTAAAATGTGGTGAGCTTCACTTCTAAATTTAAAGCGGCATTTATGAGGTCAAAGCCGAGAATTCTTATGCTATAAAAAATGGCTGCGACGATGACGATGCCATAAACGCCGTAGTCACTAAATTTAAGCAGTGCGATCTGCGCTATGATCGTGCTAACGCCAAGGATAGTGTTAGCAATGGCTGGGCGGCGAAGCTTGTTTGTCGCGCTATCAAGGTTAAAAAGCGAAAAAACAAAGCTTATAAATACGATAGGCACAAGCGTGATCATTGAGACACTATATATAAATTTAACCTCATCTGCGCTTTTAAAAGGTAGCCAAAGCGTGTAAAAATCAAGCCCAAAAACGACGAAAAATGCGGCCGGAGCACTCATCACAAAGGCGATCACCTTCATTGAAAATTTAGCCTCTTTTATGAGGTCTGTGATCAAATTTTTAGAGTAAAGCTCGACAAATTTTGGTGCAAAGATACCGCTAAGCTGTGCTACAAAGCTCTCAAGTATGATAGGGGCGGCCTTGGCGACAGAAAGAAGGCCAGTGGCGTTTGCATTGACAAAAATGTTGCAAATAAATAGGTCCATGCCTGTTAAAAGTATGCGATTTAGCGCATTAAAGCTGTTCCAAATGCCAGAGCTTAGAAGCTCTTTGATCTTAGAAAAGTCAAATTTACTAAGGCTAAATTTTAGCTCTGGCGTGATGCGAGCTGACATAAAAATGGTGCTAAAAAAGACAAAAAGGCTAGCAACTAGCGCTGAGATGGCGATGTAAGAGATGAACGGCTTAAAAAAGAAAAAGAGCGCCACGATGAGGGCTGCTAGGATCGCGCTTGAGATGGCGTTTCTGATGGAGAGTAGATAGAGCTTGTTTGTCACAAAGGCGCAAACCGTCAAAACGCCGTTAAATAGCCCAACGCAGAAATTTATAAAGTAAAAAACAAGGGTCATTCTCACATCAAAGAGTAAATTTTCAGGGACGTTTAAAAAGCTTTGCAAATTTAGTATAAAAATGGAGCTAAGCACCACTACAACAGCGCAAAAGAAGATATTTACAACAAGCACTGACGAGTAGTAGGTGTTTGCAAGGCTTAGGTCATTTTTGTGCCACGCATGAGCGACAAAGCGCCCACTAACCGAGTTTATCGCCACGCTCACGACTGCTGCGTAGCTAACTATGGCGTTGCTAAGTCCCACAAAGCCAAATGCCTCGTTGCCAAGACTTTTTAAGATAAATGGCGTAAGAAAGAAATTTATGCCCATTGATACGACAAAAACGACGATCGAGCTTATTAGATTGATTAGCATTAGACTTTTAACCTGTAAATTTTTACGCCATTTGAGATGACAAATGGCTCAAAGTATCTATCATCGGCCTTTTCAAATATATAAAGCTGCACAAAAGATGAGTTAAAAGCATTTTCATCAAGCAACAATATCCGCGCATAATCTTCTAAAAAAACCACATAAATTTTAGCGTTTTCATCTATGATTTTTTCATCTATTCGCAAATCTTTTCCGGTTCCTTTTACCTTATAAAATGATTTTACGGCTATTTTTTCACCGTTATGTATGATAAATTTTTGCTCATTTGTAGGTAAAATATAACCATCTCCAAGGTCGATACCAGCTTTGCTAACGCCATTTAATGCACTAACATGATAAAAATCCTCTTTTTGCCTTTTACCAGTTGTGACGTCGATATAGCTATATCTAAAGATATTTGGCGCGATGTCAATCATATTAGGCACAAGATAGTAATAAACCGCCTTCTTTGCCACCGGCTGAGAAAAATTTTCACTCTCAAGCTGGCTTAAAAAAGTATTTATATCGCTTGTGTTGTAGTCTTTTAAAATTTTATCTATTGGCCTTACATTTTGCTCAAGCGAGATGTCATTATACGTAACTGCCACTCTTGCAAGTCTAGCCGAAAATGCCTCATCTTTTCTCAAAGCAAGGCTAACAAAATAATTATTTTCGCCACCTTGTCTGCCAGGATCATTTAAAGTCATAACATCTGCAAAATACCTTATAGCATATCCGTAATCCCACCATGAAAATACATAATCATCGTGCTTTGCTACCTTTTTGAGCCCATCAAGCGCTACTGCTTCATCACGGCTAATTACAGTCTTTGGCCTATATGAATAAGCAAAATCTAAATTTATAGCAAGAGCGGCTACAGCAAAAACTAAAAATGATAAATTTTTAATAGAATTTCTAAGATCAAATAAATTTAAAAAAAAATGCAAAAAATACCCAAAACCAAGCGCAACAAGTGGTGTTACATACATAACAAATCTAACTCCGCTAAAAAAAGAGAGGAGTCCAAGTCCAAGCATTGGCAAAGTAAGTAAAAATGGACGAAATTTAAAGCAAAGTAGTAAGTATCCAATAATAGCCACCAGTAGTATAAGAATATTTCCCGACATGAAATAGATAAAATACAAATGGCTAGCACTTTTTACTTCACTGATGAAATTATGCTCATTTATAAAGTGAAATTTATCGCTAAGAATTTCATTGCCTTTAAAAACATAAATACTAATTTTTGAGGTAATGAAATCAAAACCACCAAAATAGATAAAAATAGCTAGCATTAAAGTAAGAAAAATGGCTAAATTTCTAGCTGAGAGTAAATTTTTATATTTGCAAAAAAGAGAGAAAAATAAAGCAATAACTGCTAAATTTAAAATCAAAATTTTATTTGCTATTAGTGGATCTTTAGTAAAAACATTTGAGCTTACAATGCTTATAAATATAAAAAATATCGCTTGATAATTTTGCAATCTATCTCGCATAAAAACTAGCGTATATAGTAAAATCATAAAGAAAATGCTTAAAATAAGTGCATATGAGCTTTGATACCACCAAAGATAAAGCGATACAAAAAGGCTCGGCAAAACGATAAATTTTTGTTCATTTGTGTTTAAAAGCCTGATCAAAAAATAGATGATAAAAAGCGCAAATGTGACATTTAACATGTCGCTATCAAAATATCCAGGCGATGTCCTTGAAAGATAGCTTGGCAAGATAACACTCATAAATGCAGCCACAGCCCCAGCTTTTAGCGCCTTAAACTCATTTGATATTAAAATGACTGGAAGTGCAATAAGAGGAGCTAAAAAGATACTCATGTAAAACATCACGCTTTCGATCTTAAAAGGAAAAATTTTGCAAATATAAAAAACTATGGTTGAGATTGGGTGATTAAAGGGGCTAAAGTCATTTTGCTGATGAAAGCCAGCCAGCATATCTCTAGCGCCCTCTGCGTAATAATATGCGTCATTTGTCGTAAGCATAAATTCGCCATTAAAGTAAAACTCTGGCATATCCTTTGCCCACAATACCCAGAGCATCCTAGCCGCAAATCCAAACAGATAAGCAGCCAGAAATATAAGTAAAATTTTACAATTTATGCTTACTTTGTGCACTAAATTCCTTACAGCCTAGCGTCAGCCTCTGGGTAGATATTTTTTATATCATAAACTAAATGGCCTTTTAAATTTAGCTTTTTAAACTCATTATGAGCTACGGCGATCACGATGCAGTCGTAGTCGTTTAGGTTATACTCTTTTACTAGATCAAAGCCGTACTCGTGTTTTACCTCAGTGCTATCAGCCCAAGGATCAGTCACATCGACCTTGCAGCCAAAATCTTTTAGCTCATCAACCACGTCTATAACGCGAGAATTTCTTATATCTGGGCAGTTTTCTTTAAATGTCATACCAAGAACAAGCACGCGCGCTTTGTTGATAAGCACGCCTTTTCTTATCATTAGTTTTATCACTTGATCAGCTGCGTATCTACCCATATCATCATTGATGCGGCGGCCTGCTAGGATCATTTCAGGATGATAACCTACTTCTTGAGCTTTGTGAGTGAGGTAGTATGGATCTACGCCGATGCAGTGTCCACCAACTAGACCTGGGCGGAAATTTAAGAAATTCCACTTCGTACCTGCAGCCTCAAGCACGTCGATAGTGTTTATGTGAAGCTTTTCAAAGAGCATCGCAAGCTCGTTTATAAAGGCGATGTTTATATCGCGTTGGGTGTTTTCGATGACCTTTGCGGCCTCGGCTACTTTGATGCTTGAAGCTTTGTGAGTGCCAGCTGTGATGATAGAGCGGTAAATTTCATCGACCTTCTCAGCGATCTCTGGAGTTGAGCCACTTGTGATCTTTTTGATCTTTGTCACTGTGTGCTCTTTGTCGCCTGGGTTTATGCGCTCTGGAGAGTAGCCGCAGAAGAAGTCTTTGTTAAATTTAAGCCCACTCTTTTCAAGAAGTGGCACGCAAATTTCTTCTGTAACGCCTGGATAAACGGTGCTTTCATAGACAACAATGTCGCCTTTTTTAAGCACTTTTGCCACGCTCTCAGTCGCTTTTACCACTGGAGTTAGATCAGGGCGCTTGTTCTTATCTATTGGAGTCGGGACGGTTACGATGAAGAAGTTGCAACTTCTAATATCATCTAAATTTAGACTAAATTTCATGCCATTATCGATTGCTTTTTTCATCTGCTCGTTGCTAAGTTCAAGCGTTCTATCGTAGCCATTTTTAAGCTCTTCTATACGCTTTGCATTTACATCAAAGCCTACTACTTCGTACTTCTCGCTAAAAGCTGCTGCAAGTGGAAGTCCCACATATCCAAGTCCTACTACTGCTATTTTCATTTATTTTTTCCTTTCTTTTTTGCTTCTATCTTTTTTACGCGCTCATACATTCTTATTTCCGCACTTACACCTTTTGGAGTTATGATCCTAATAGGGCTAATGCCTGGTAAAATTTTAGTAAATTCATAATAAACCCGTCTCTTTTTCTTTGCGTCCTTGCAGAGCATCATCGTTTGCGCTAGCTCATCCCCGCCATTAAATTCGTAATAAATCCCGTGCGCGTCTTCTTTTTCCTCGAGTTTTCCGCCGAGTAAAAAGGCAAAGTTGCAGTCGATTTCTATCTCTTTAAAAAATGCGACTTCGTATTTAAAATAATCAGGCGGCATCTTTGAAATAGGTAGCTCAAAGATATTTTCCTCGGTTTTTGGCGCGTTTTCGCCTGCAAAAAGCGCAAACGGAAGCACGCAAGCTACGATAAAAAGTAAAAATTTTCTCATGCCTTTACTCCGATTTGAAAATACTTAAATCCATGCTCGGCTAAAATTTTAGCGTTGTATTGATTTCGTCCATCAAATATGACAGCATTTTTTAGCCTCTCTTTGATCTCCATAAAATCAGGCGATCTAAACTCACTCCACTCAGTCACAAGCACCATAGCATCGGCGTTATTAAGCGCGTCATATTTATTTTTAGCGTATTTTACATCTAAATTTGGCATATATTTTTTAGCTTCTTCGCTTGATTTTGGATCATAAGCGACCACTTTTGCGCCAGCTTCGTCTAAAAGCTTTATCAATGTTATCGAGCTAGCCTCGCGCATATCGTCTGTGTTTGGCTTAAATGCAAGCCCCCAAAGAGCGATAGTTTTGCCCTTTAGATCGCCGCCAAAGAAGTTATAAATTTTATCAAACAGTACTCTTTTTTGAGCCTTATTTCTTGACTCGACCGCGTTTAGAAGCTCTGGCTCAAAGCCATTTTGTCTAGCTGTGTAGATGAGTGCCTCGACGTCTTTTGGAAAGCAGCTGCCACCGTATCCGCAGCCTGGATAGATGAAGCTATAACCGATACGAGAGTCGCTGCCGATGCCTTTTCTTACTAAATTTACATCAGCGCCCACGCGTTCACAGATATTTGCTATCTCGTTTATGAAGCTTATTTTGGTTGCTAGCATCGAATTTGCAGCGTATTTTGTCATCTCGGCTGATTTTACGTCCATACAAATGAGCCTGTCGTGATTTTTCATAAATGGCTCGTAAAGCTCTCTCATCACGCTAAAGCCCCACTCGCTGCTAGCTCCGATAACTACGCGATCTGGCTTTAAAAAGTCCTCGACTGCCGCACCCTCTTTTAAAAACTCTGGGTTTGAAACGACTTCAAATTTAACCTCTACATTTCTCTTTTTAAGCTCAGCCTCGATCACCTCATGCACCTTAGCTCCAGTGCCTACTGGAACGGTTGATTTATCTACGACTATTAGTGGTTTGCTTAAATTTTCTCCGATCGATTTTGCCACCGAGAGAACGTATTTTAAATCCGCCTGTCCATCAGCGCCCATAGGCGTGCCAACTGCGATAAATAGCACATCTGCATGCTCTAGCGCCTCAGTTATCTGCGTACTAAATTTAAGCGAACCATTTTTGTAGCACTCGCTCACGATATCAGCAAGCCCTGGCTCATATATCGGCACGATACCGTTTTTTAGTGCCTTGATTTTTTTTTCATCGACATCGACGCAGATCACGCTATTGCCCATTTTAGCAAAGCATGCACCACTTACTAGCCCGACATATCCGGTTCCAATCACAGCTACTTTCATACTTATCCTTAAATTTTCTTTTCCCACTCAAGGGCAGTTTTTATGATGAGCGCTAGATCGTCTCTTTTTGGCTTCCAGCTTGTTAGCGAGCGTAGTTTGCTTGCGTTTGAGATAAGGATAGCTGGGTCGCCGTCCCTTCTTGGCGCATTTAGCACTTTAAAATTTACTCCGCTTACTTTTTTTGCAGTTTCGATGACCTCTTTTACGCTAAATCCTCTGCCATATCCCACGTTAAAAGTTTCACTTCCATTTTGGCTGATATACTCTAGCGCACTGATGTGAGCATCTGCTAGGTCACTAACGTGAATGTAGTCTCTTACACATGTGCCATCTTTTGTCGCGTAGTCATCGCCAAAGATGCCCATGCTCTCGCGCTTACCAAGTATAGTTTGCACAGCCACCTTGATAAGGTGCGTGGCATTTGGATAGTTTTGACCGATAAGTCCCTCTTCGTCTGCACCTGCCACGTTAAAATAGCGCAAAATCGCAAATTTGAAATTTTCATTTGAAGCGGCGTAGTCTTTGATGATCTGCTCGCTCATGAGCTTGCTTCTGCCGTATGGATTTATCGGGTTTGTAGGCGTTGTTTCGCTCACCTCCGCCACGTCTGGCTCGCCATAAACTGCAGCAGTTGAGCTAAATATAAATTTATTTACATTGTAAGCTTTTGCATATCTTAGCACCCTTGCGACGTTTGCGGTGTTGTTTAGATAGTATTTTAGCGGCTCGCTCATACTCTCAAAAACCTCTATAAACGCTGCAAAATGGATGATCGCATCAAATTTGCCACTTTCAAAAATTTCACTTAGATCATCTTCTAAATTTGCGTTTATAAATTTAAAATTTCCGATTTTTTGAAGCGCCTCAAGTGCTTTTTGTGAACCCTTGCAAAGATTGTCGATAATGGTTATCTCATCTTTGCCTTGCTTTAAAAGTGCTTTTACTACGTGGCTGCCGATGTATCCAGCACCACCTGTTACTAAAATTTTCAAGTTTAAGCCTTTCATAAAAAGTGGTTAATTTTATCAAAAATAGAGTAAAGCAAAAGTAAAGCAAGGCTTTTGAATAAAATTTAATCCTCTCTAACCCTCAAAAATATAGGAAATCTTGGCTTGCCGTTAGAGGTTAAATTTTGAAATTTATATGTGATTATGGAGCCTATCTTTGGGGGATTTCGGCGCTTTTCATCGCTTAGTCCAGAGCCTATTTTAAAGATAGTGCCAGATTTTGGCTCACCAGATTTTTCTTCACCCTGCTTGCCACCAAGCGCTTTGCATGTAAGCGAGCCAATAAATTTTGCATATTTGCCGCTACCTTTATTTATAGCGATTACTTCACACTCGGCATCTTTAAATTTTTTAAATTTCAGTGCATTTTTGCTTCGTTTTCTCTCGTATGGCGCATTTGGCTCGCGCACGACTGCTCCCTCGCCGCCTTTTGCGATGATACTTTCAGTAAATTTCAAAAACTGAGCGTTATCTCGCATTTTTATCTGTTTTATGATCATCAAATTTTCATTTGGCTCATTTTTTAGAAATTTAGCTAAAACTTCAAGACGGTCAAGCAAGCCACCATTTGCCTCGGGCACATCAAAAATATGAAATTTTAGCCTATGCCAAGCTTTTTCATCGGGCAACTTATCCATCACTATTGCTTGAATTTCTTCAAATTTAAGCTCCTTTGCGTAAAGCTCGCCATCGAGTGCAAATTTTGGGAAATTTTTAGTAAAACTTAGCGGCGCATTCAGCCTTTTGCCTTGCCTTGAGAGTAAATTCTCTCCGTCCCAGTAGGCACGCACGCCATCAAGCTTTTCGCTAGCTAGCCAGCCTGAGACATTTTGATCTTTATACTCGCTAAGGCGCAGCAAATCAAGAGAAAATGCAAAATTTAAAAGGAGTAAAACCGCAAAAAATATTCTAATCAAGCTTTTGCCTTGCAAAAGCAATAATCCATATGATCGTCTACAATGCCCACACTTTGCAAAAATGCATAGGTGCTAACAGAGCCTAAAAATTTAAACCCTCGCTTTTTTAGCTCCTTTGCCACAAAATCAGACATCGGCGTAGTGGCTGGCACTTGTTTGATATCTTGATAGTGATTTATGATCTGCTTGCCGTCAAATTTTGGGTCAAATTTTCTTAACAAATATCCCCAAAGATAGTCATAAAAGCTACCAAATTCTTGCGTTACGGATAAAAATGCAAGGGCATTTATAGCGAGTGATTTTAGTTTTAATCTATTACGGATCAGCCTCTCATTTTGCATAAATTTCGCTATCTCAGCCTCGCCGTAAAGCTTGATCTTCTCTGGATCAAAGCCATCAAACGCCTCTCTCATGGCCTCTCTTTTTTGAAGCACTCCATGCCACGAAAGTCCCGCCTGAAAGCCTTCCAAAACTATCATTTCGAAAAATTTTCTATCTTCTTTTACGACTTTGCCCCACTCGTTATCGTGGTAAGCTATATCAAGCTCGCCTTTTGCCCATTCGCATCGCCTCATCTGCGTCCCTTAAATCTTAACTCCGTAAAACTCGCAGTACCACTCGACAAATTTAGCCACGCCGTCGTTTACTTTTGTATTTGGCTTGTAGTCAAAGTCAGCCACCAAATCGCTCACATCAGCAAATGTCGCTGGCACGTCGCCTGCTTGAAGTGGGAAGAAATTTTTCTTGATCTCACGGCCGATCTTTATCTCAACTGCTTTTATGTAATCCATTAGCTCGACTGGGCTGTTGTTGCCGATATTATAGACCTTAAAAGGAGCTTTTGAAGTGGCAGGATCTGGGTGCTTTGCGTCCCAGTTTGGATTAGGCTTAGCAGGGTTGTCGATGCACTTGATGATACCCTTTACGATGTCGTCCACGTAGGTAAAGTCGCGCTTCATCTTGCCGTAGTTAAAGACGTCGATAGTTTTATCTTTAAGCGCAGCATCAACAAACAAAAATAGCGCCATATCAGGGCGTCCCCATGGTCCATACACCGTAAAAAAGCGAAGTCCAGTCGTTGGCACATTAAATAGGTGGCTATAAGTGTGTGCCATCATCTCGTTGCTCTTTTTAGTCGCTGCGTAGAGGCTTATAGGGTGATTTACCGCCTCGTGCGTAGAAAATGGCATGTTCTCATTTAGGCCATAAACCGAGCTAGAGCTTGCATAGACTAAATTTTTGATCTCATTGTGGCGGCAGCACTCTAGGATGTTCATAAAACCCGTGATATTGCTGTCTATGTAGGCTTTTGGGTTTATGAGCGAGTAGCGAACGCCTGCTTGTGCAGCTAAATTTACCACTACGTCAAATTTTTCTTTGGCAAAAAGCTCTTTCATCGTCTTTTCATCAGCGAGATCTGCTTTTATAAATTTTAAATTCGGATGCGTTTTTGAGGTGATAAGCTTGCCATAGTCTATCTCGCTAGTCTCAAAGCCAGCCGTTTTTAGGCGTGCAAGCTTTAAATTTACGTCGTAATAGTCATTTATCACGTCATACCCAACAACCTCATCGCCACGTGCCACAAGGGCATTTGCAAGGTGAAATCCTATAAATCCAGCTGTTCCAGTTACTAAAATTTTCATATTTTTCCTTTCATTTTTGGCTTATTTTAGTGCAAAAATGTAAATTTACGTATTTAGATCAGGGTAGTCCCAGGCGTTAAATTCAGACTTTATATCATCATTTTCTTGTCCTTTGCAACATAACCACTCAAGCCCTGCACGTCTTTCCATAACGATCTCTTCGTCAAGTCCAGCAACCTTTTTGCCATTTACCCTTGCATCCACACACGCCCAGTGGTAGCGATAAACTAGGTCAAGTTTGTTTAAAATTTCATCCAAACTGCGCGGTTTTGAGCGGTTTTTGAGTCCACCCTCTCTAAAGATACCCATCACAAAATGACAGTCGCAAATTTTATCCATCTTACCGATATCTTCAGCAATACCAAGTACCCAAAGCAAGATCCAAAGCGACTCATACTTCCAGCCCATATTTACAGCCGAATTTATATCAGCCCTTCCCTCTACGACCTCTTTTTCTTTTACACTTAAATCATCATAAAAATCGCCCAAAAAGTCTTTAGCCCAAGCTATCTCATCTTCACTTAGGTGTCCATTGTCGCGGATAGTGCAAGCACACATAATGGCCGTAAATGAGCAAACCGCACGAGCAATGATCTCATCAACGCTTCTTGGCGTAACTTCACTATTGTCATACCTTAGTGGCAGACTCTCAAGCACAGCCACACCCTCTTTTTTTAAAATTTTTATACTCTCATCTTTTCTTTGTTGCGCTGTTTTTGGCATATCCGCACCTTTTTTAAAAATATCAAACACTCCCATTTTTACCCAAAAAACTCGGCGTTAAATTTCTCTTCGTTAAAATTTTTACCTAAAAATTTACAGGCTTCGATCATATCAGTTCTTGCTATTTCAAAGCAACTTGTAGCCCCAGGGCTTGGAGTCATATTAAAACTTATACCCTCGCCTGTGCTTATCTTGCCCTCGCCAAGCTCAAGGCACTTTTTATTACGGTCGATAACTTGTGGCCTTACGCCGCCAAAATTTACAGCATAGCTTAGGTCATTTTCACTTAGGCTTGGTACGATCTTTCTAGCGTCTTTTACAAATTCTTTTTTATTGATAAATGGCACTTCAAATAAGAAATTTCTTAAAATATAAGATCTGATGTCGCTATCTTTTAAGAGATTTGTAAAGATTTCAAAGACATTTTTATCAAATTTTAGGCATTTACAAAAGTCAAAAAAGCTTGAACAGCCGTGATATCTCTCTAGTTTTGGTATAACTAGGGCTGTTGGGCCAAAACGAGTGTTTCCATTAGCTAGGATGTCTGGGTCGCCGTGAAGCGCAGCAAATGGCAGCTTATCGTTTTGCACCATATAAACTTTGCCGTTTAGTAGGCGTTTTTTTGCAAAGTAAAAGCTTCCAGCAACGGGCAGTGTGCTAAGATGAAGCCCATAACCCATTTTATGAGCCAAAAATAGCGAGTGTCCTCCAGCATCTACTACAACGTAGTTTGCAGTGATCGCTTCGCCATCATTTATCTTTATGTGAAATGTATCGCCCGCCTTTTTTATATCAGTTACTTCTGAGTTTAGACTGATCTCGTAGCCATCTGCGCCTAAATTCAGCGCATTTTGCACAAGTGAGTTTGCTAAGCCACCAAAGTCCATCGTCGTAAACTGCCCATTTTGCGTGCCTATGGCGATGATGCTTTCTGGCCTCTCATTGCCATTTGCGTCAAAAACGACGTTTGGCTCGATCTGTTTTAACTTCTCTTTGTCATAAATTTCAAGATAAGCAAATAGCTCTTTAAAGCTATCATATCGCTCCTTGATGCGCTCTACTTCGGCATCTCCGATGGCTAGCGTCATCTTTTGATGAGCAAACATATATTTGCCCTCTAAGTTGTATTTTAGAGCGTATTTTACTGGCATGTTTGCCACTTGCGAGACCTTTTTTGCCTTTTCTAGCGTGTAGTTTGTCTCTATATCGCCGCAGTGGATGGTCTGTGAGTTGCCCTTGCCGCTTGAATTTAGCGTCGCTACGCCGTCATATTTTTCTAAAAGCGCGACCTTTTTTATATCGCTAAATGCAGCCAACTCGTAAAAGAGTGCCGTCCCGCTAATGCCCGCTCCAACAATTGCCACTTCAAAGTGCTTTTGCCTCATTTTCTCCCCTGAAAGTTTAGTTGCACAAATGATACTATATTAAATTTAAATCAAACAGCAAAAAGCGAGGTGTGAAAAATAGGCTGTGTAAAAGTGAAATTTGGCAAGGCTTTCACCTTGCCATAAAGCTAAAATTTATAAGAGACATTTACTTTGAAATTTCTACCTGGCTCCCAGTCTATCGTATTTGAGTTGCCTGTATATGTAGCTACCCTCAGAGATTGTGAAGTATAGGCTTTGTTAAAGAGGTTATAAATTCCAGCATTTATCTCTAGACCTTTAAATTTACCGCTGCTTGGCGCATAGGTAGCGTAGATGTCGCTAACTGCGTAGCTTGGCATCTTGACATTTTTATTATCGCCAGCTGATATGGTATTTTTTGAGGCAAAGTAGATTAGGTTGTAGCCTATTAGCGTATCGATCCTTGAAAATGCGTACTCGGCGTTAAATGTATATTTATCACCTTGATCGCGGTAGCCAATGACGTTTGATGTCGCATAGCAAGGCCCAACAACCCCCACCGAACAAGATGTCAATACCCTATTTCTATATTTTACCTTTTGATGAGTGTAGCTAGCAGCTAGGCTTAGTGCGTCTAAATTTAGCCTTGCAAGTAGCTCGACGCCGCTTATATCAGCCCCGCCAGCGTTTATCCTCTTTAAAGCTCCATTTGCTGTGTTGTTATCAACTATTAAATTTTTATATTTTGTCATGAAGTATTTTGCAGATAGGCTATATGAACTAGCTTCACTTATGTCGCCATGGTATTTAAGACCAGTTTCGTAGCTGTTGCCAGTTGTCGCTTTTAGATCTTTATTTGCCTCCCAGTTTAGTGCCCTGCCCCTGCTAATTCCGCTTGCCATCATCGACTCCATGACGTCAGGTCCTCTAAAGACCCTCGCATAGCTTGCAAATGCGTTAAGCCCTTTAAGAATTTCATAATCAAGCGCAAGCGCTGGGGTAAATTCGTTAAATTTATAGGTGTAGCTTTTTACATTTCCAGCTCTGCCATCATAGCTTTTTAGCTCATGGTGCGTATATCTGACGCCAGGAGTAACGGTTAGCGAGCTAAAATTTAGCGCATCTTCTGCGTAGATCGAGTAGTTATTTACCTTTTCTGGGTAGCGATTGTCTGGTTTGTTAAAATTTTTACTTTGATAAAACTCAGCACCATATCTAAATGTCTGCGTCAAAGCGCCGCTCTCTACTACACTTTTAGCCTTTGCATTTATGCCGTTTGTCTTTACGCCTAAAATTTTTAAGACTGGGTCATCTTTTTTGTGCTCGGTATTATATGCCGTTACCTCCAAATTCAAAAGATCACTAGGCTTATACTCGTATTTTAGCGTTGTCGTATCACGCTCGTATTTGCGGTTATCAACAGGAAATCGACCAGTATACCAGCTGCCAAACTCAGCTCTCATTGGATACATGCCTTTAAATTCATTATGTTCTCTTGAGATAGAAATTCTATGTGCATCAAGGAAGCTATAACCAAGCTTTAAAAGATAGCTAAGATCGTTTCCGTCGCCGCCTATCTTTCTTTTGTTGCCGCTTTTGCCGCAGTCGTAGCCCTTGTGATTAATAGCAGCTATAAAATCAAGCCCTTCAACTGGTGCAGTAAAGATCATAAGACCTTGCGAAAATTCGTCGTTGTTTGAGGCGTATCCTGTCTTTATCTTTGCGCCAATAATCTCACCACTTTCTAGCAAATCTTTTGCGTCCACCGTTTTAAAGGCGACCGAACCACCAAGCGTGCCTGAGCCATTTACCACTGATCTTGAGCCAACCTCGACATCAACAGCTTTTATAAGATCTGGATCGATCAGCAAGTCAGCGTTGTGGTGAAATGTATTTCCATTTTGTTTCGCGCCATCTATCATGATATTTAGACCGCGATCGCTAACGCCCCCTCATGTAAATTTTTTGATTCATGCCGTTTGTTCCGCCAACATAAACACCAGGAATATCTCTCATCACGTCTTTTACTAGGCCAGCGTTTCTAGTTGAAATTTTGATGTCATCAACGCCGTATCCGCCACTGCTACTTGTTACCTCAACTCCGCTTAATACGCTCTCGTCTGCTGCGTTTGCACAAACTGCCACGCTTGCTGCAAGAGAGAGCTTAAATAAGCCCTTAAATCTCATCTCTCCTCCTAGTTTGATTATTAAAATTACTATTTTAATTTTATAGCATAATTTTTGAGATTGAATATTATAATCTTAAGTATAAATTTTATATAAATTTTTGAGTTTTTAGATAAAAATATAAACTATTTTTAAATTCTAATTATCTAATAAATTAATTAGATATCGAAATAAAGGATAAAATTATATGATTTTATCAAGGTAGCAAATAAGGTTAATTTTTAATAGAAAATTTCTTACAAGTATAAAAATTCTTAAATTTTATAGATAATTTTTATCAAGAAAGGCTTAAAAAACATAAAATAAATTTTACTTTTTTAGCGCTCAGAATTGTTTTTTATAAACACTCTTAAGTAGATTATGAAGAAATTTTAAAATTTAAATAAGATAGAGCAAAACTCTTGGATCTGCTGGAAGTATCATATAAATTTACTAGACGCCCTTGAAGACAAAATTGAAAAATTCATTCATGAAAATATCATCCTTTTTCATATTTTTTAGTCTTAGACTTACGTTGGTGTCTTGCCAAAGTATCGGCAGCAATGCAAACATCACCTTATCAAGGCTAAAATTTTTTACATCCTCGAACCAGTCATCCTAGTGGTAAAGCTCATAAAATTTAGATATATCGCCGCATATCGCCCAGTATAAAAACTGCGAGTAGCCAAGCTGCGCATCTTCCCATTTGCCGCTTGTCTGGCATGCAGTAAAAGACATTGCCGGCTTTGCCACCAAAGGTTACGCCATTTAGCGCAAAATTTTACCCAAAATATCGTTTGCCACGAGCAAATAGCTAGATATATGTCCTATCTCACTAAAGCTTTTGCCAAGGTTAAAGCTATAAATTCCACACTTCATCTGCTCGCATCCTGAACCAAGCAGGCGCAGCCAACCTCTATTCATCACGATGCCACCACACCCATAAATAAGCGCTCCCATCGGTGAGCAAGTAGCTACCTGAAGCCCTAAAAGCTCGCTTTGCGCCCTGCTCTCATCACGCAGTAAAATTTCACCCATTTTTAGATTATTTAGCCGTTCTTCGACCAAGCTCCCAAGCCTGGCTTATTTGTATCTATAAGCCACCCTAGAGCTCTTATTGTGTACAGTTACAATAAATTTAATGAAATTTAAAAGAAGAGTTTGGCGAGTCACCCCGCCAAATTTGTATTAGTAGATTATTTTGCGTCCCAAGCTAAAATCGTGTTACCCTCGGCGTCGGTAGCCACGTCGCCCATGCCCATGATGTTGTAGCCGCAGTCTACGTAGTGCACCTCGCCGGTCACGCCACTAGCAAGGTCGCTAAGCAGATACATCGCGCTGTTGCCGACGTCTTCAGTCGTGACGTTGCGTTTTAGCGGGCTATTTACTTCGTTGTAGCGTAAAATCATCCTAAAGTCGCCTATTCCGCTTGCAGCAAGCGTTTTGATAGGACCTGCACTGATCGCATTTACGCGGATGTTTTTAGCGCCAAGGTCATGTGCTAGGTAGCGAACTGAGCTCTCAAGTGCTGCTTTGGCAACACCCATTACGTTGTAGTGTGGCACAAATTTTGGTCCGCCAAGATATGTAAGAGTTAGCACCGAGCCGCCCTCTTTTAGCACCGGTAGGACCGCGCGAGTAAGGCTTAGTAGCGAATAAACACTAGTGCCCATCGCTATATCAAATGCCTCTTTTGTCGTATTTACAAACTCGCCCTCAAGCGCTTCTTTTGGTGCGTAAGCCACTGCATGCACGACGAAATCTATCTCGCCAAGGTCTGCTTTGATTTGATCCGCAAGTCCATCTAAATGTGCTTGATTATTCACATCAAGTTCGTAGACAAATTTGCTACCAAACTCCTCTGCGATCGGCTCTACGCGCTTTTTAAGAGCATCATTTAGGTATGTAAACGCCATTTGCGCACCCTGGGCGTGACAAGCTTCGGCGATGCCGTAAGCGATGGATTTGGCGTTAGCGACGCCGACGATGAGGCCTTTTTTGCCTTTTAGTATCATTTGTTCTCCTTTTTTATTAAAGCTACTTAACTTTTTCTGCTTCACAAGCTTACAGCTACAAGCAGAGTTATTTATCTTTCGTTAAAATTTTAAAAGCACTACTCAAAAACTATATGCTTACTCTGCTTATTTTTTAAATTCTACCTTAACTAAGCGAAAAATCCTTCGCAATTTGACTTAAAATTCTATAAATTAAAATTCGCGAAATCTCGCGAAAACGCCAAATTTGAAACCAAATTGGATAGCGACAGTATTGCGAAGCTAGACTAGGCGACTTACAATTTTGCAATCCAAATTTAACAAAACGTCAAATTTTGAATATAAATCGACAAGCGGAAATATCACTAGGCGGATTTAAATGTTTCGCAGTAAATTTCGCCCCAAGACTAGGCACATAGCCTGTCGCAGACTTAAAATTTCCAACTCATTAAAAGACGCTCACGAGACAACGCGCATAAGCTCCAAAAACTTCGTCGCGTCCCAGCTCGCCGTACCTACTAACACTCCATCGCAGCTTGCGATACCCGCTATCCCGCCGATATTTGCGACATTTACGCTGCCGCCGTAAAGTAGCGGCGCTCTCGTCTGCTCGCGAATGAAATTTAAAACTCCTTCGATCTGCTCTGTGCTCGCGCTTTTGCCCGTGCCTATCGCCCACACGGGCTCGTAGGCAATCAGCAGCCGCTCGTAGCCAAGGTCTATATTTTCAAGCTGGCGGCTTAGAAATTCTTTGGTCGCTCCACTTTCATTCACGCTCAAATTTTCGCCGATACAGTAGACAATCTGCCAGCCCGCCTTTACGGCGAAGCCAAATTTAGCTCGTAAAAGCTCCTCGCTCTCGCCCAGCTCGCGCCGTTCGGAGTGTCCGATCAGTACACTTTTTACGCCAAACTCGTCCAGCATCGCCTTGCCGATCTCGCCGGTGTGAGCACCGCTTTCGCACGGATAGAAATTTTGCGCGCCGAGTTTAAATTTATGAGCCGCAAGATCAAGCGCGCTAAACGGAGGAAATACCGTCACGTCGTCGTTTGCGCTTAAATTTTCGTCTAAAATTTTCGCGTACTCTCTAAAGCTTGCTCTTGTGTGGTTGCACTTTAAATTCGCTAGAAATTTCAAGACCTACTCCTCTTTTCTAAGCGGCTTTATGCCAGGCAGCTCTTTGCCTTCTATTAGCTCCAAGCTCGCACCTCCGCCAGTTGAGATAAATGTCATCTCATCAGCATCTCCTGCGCGCTCGACCACGTCAGCCGTATCGCCACCGCCAACGACGGTTGTCGCGTGAGTGTCGATGATAGCGTGGCTTATTTTGATACTGCCTTTGCTAAATTTATCCATCTCAAAAACGCCCATAGGTCCGTTCCACCAGATGGTTTGCGCATCGGCGATGACCTCTTTAAATAGCCTAATCGACGCAGGCCCGATGTCAAGCCCCATCCAGCCATTTGGGATCTCTTGGGCTGGGACGTATTTTACGGCACTTTCAGCTGAAAATGTCTGAGCAGCGACGACATCTACTGGTAGGTAAATTTTAACGCCAAGCTCCCTGCCCTTGCGTAAAATTTCGCGCGCGTCCTCGATGAGATCTTCTTCGAGCAGCGAATTTCCGATATTTTCGCCGAGCGATTTTAAAAACGTGAACGCCATGCCGCCGCCGATTATCAGCTTATCCACGCGCGGAAGCAGGTTGTGCAGGGCTTGCAGCTTGCCGCTAACCTTACTACCGCCGACGACCGCGACGAACGGGCGCGTAGGGTGTTTGATGAGATTTTGGGCGAAATTTATCTCCTTTTGCAGCAAAAATCCCGCCGCTTTGTGCTTCTCGTCGTAAAATTTAGTGATCGCCTCGACCGAGCTGTGAGCTCTGTGGCAGACGCCAAACGCGTCGTTTATGTAAAATTCGCCGTATTTAGCGAGCTCAGCGGCTAGCGCCTCGTCGTTTTTGGTCTCGCCCTTTTCAAAGCGCAAATTTTCAAGAAGTAAAATTTCGCCCGGTTTTAGCGCGGCGACTTTAGCTTTGGCATCCGCGCCGACGACGTCCTCGGCAAATATCACGTCTCTATCAAGTAGCCTAGAAAGCCTCTTTGCCACGCCTCGCAGCGAAAATTTTTCCTCAAAGCCATTTTTAGGACGTCCTAAGTGGCTAGCCAAAACCACGCTGCAGCCGTTATCTAGGCAGTAGCGAATAGTTGGTATCGCCGAGCGGATCCTGCGGTCGTCGGTGATGTTTAAAAACTCGTCCATCGGCACGTTAAAATCGCACCTAACAAATACCTTCGCGCCGCCGAGCTCAAGATCATTGATCGATAAAATTTCACTCATTTTTCACCCTTTAAATTTACTTCGTAGCCACGATCTTAGCTAGGTCAACAAGCCTTGTCGAGTAGCCCCACTCGTTGTCGTACCATGCAAAGACCTTCACCATATCGCCCGCAATAACCTGCGTAGTGTCGCTAGCCACGATACTACTGTATGCGCTCGTACAAAAGTCGCTGCTCACTCTATAATCGTCATCGACAAATAAAATCCCCTTTAAATTTGACTCCGCAGCCGCTCTAAACGCCTCGTTTATCTCCTCTTTGCCAGCCGGTCTTTTTAAAACCGCCGTTAGATCGACCATCGAGACGTTTGCGACCGGCACGCGGACGGCTTGGCCGTGCATCTTGCCGTTTAGCTCGGGAAGCACTTTGGCGATCGCTTTGGCGGCTCCTGTGGTCGTAGGCCCGATATTTAGGGCTGCAGCGCGCGAGCGACGGAAGTCTTTGGCCTTCACGTCAACCAAGCTTTGGCCGTTTGTATAGGCGTGGATCGTGGTCATGAGCCCTTTTACGATGCCGAATTTATCGTTTAGCACCTTTGCGACGGGAGCTAGGCCGTTTGTCGTGCAGCTTGCGTTTGAGACGATAGCTTCGCCTGCGTATTTATCGTCGTTTACGCCGACTACGAACGTCGCCGTGTCGTCTTTTGCCGGAGCGCTCATGACGACTTTTTTGATACCGCGAGCTAAATACGGTTCGCATTTTTCAGTGGTTAAAAACTTGCCCGTACACTCCAAAACTACGTCTGCGCCGTAGTCTGCGTAGCTAAGCTCGTTTAGATCTCTTGTTGAAAAAACTCTTATTTTTTTGCCGTTTACTTCTATAAAATCGTCGCTTATCACCTTAACGTCTTGTTTAAATTCGCCGTGCACGCTGTCGTATTTGAGCAGATAGCGCGTCATGTCGCGCGTCGCCGTGTCGTTGATAGCGACAAGCTCAACGTCGTCTCGCTCTAAAATAATACGAGCGGCACACCTGCCGATACGCCCGAAGCCGTTTATTGCTACTTTAACTGACATCTTAGCTCCTTTTGATATAATTACGCCTAATTCTACAAAAAAGAATTTTAAAACAAATATAAACAAGGCACTTTAATAGATGAAGTTAGCACTTTTTGGCGGGAGCTTTGATCCAGTTCATTTAGGACACGATAGTATTGTAAAAATGGCACTAAGTGGCCTAGATATTGACAAGCTCATCATCATGCCAACTTTTATAAGTCCCTTTAAGAGCGAATTTTCAGCTCCACCAGAGCTTCGCCTAAAGTGGATAAGAGAAATTTGGGGCGGCCTAGAGAAGGTCGAGATTTCTGACTATGAGATAAATTTAGCTCGCCCGGTGCCTACCATAGAGACGGTTAAGTATTTGTATGAGAAATTCAAGATAGAAAAATTTTATCTCATAATAGGCGCGGACCACCTAGCCACACTTGATAAATGGCACGGGTACGAGGAGCTAAAAAATTTAGTGCAGTTTGTGATCGCCAAGCGCAATCACATAGAAATTCCACGTAATTTACAAAAAATGGACGTACACGTGGATGTTAGCTCGTCGCAGATCAGGCATCAAAAGGGGCTTGATGAGCTGCCTAGCAAGATAAAAAATGAAATTATAAATTTTTACCAAGGATTAAAAATGCAAGAGAGATCGATGCAAGAGCGCACCGAAAGTATAGTTAAGGTTTTAGACGCAAAAAAGGCTGAAGAGATACAAGTGTTTGATATGAGTGGAGATGATTATTTCGTAAAAGCCGTAGTTATCGCCACAACACTTGGCGAGAGGCACGCTTACTCACTGAGCGAGGATCTAAAAGAGGAACTTAAACCTCTTGGAGAAAAATTTATAGGCACTGAGAGTTCGCCTGATTGGATCGTGATGGACCTTGGCGACATCTTAGTACATCTTTTAAGCCCAGCTTATCGAGCAAAATACAACATCGAAGAGTTTTTGCAAAAGCTAAAAACTAGCAAAGAGTCTTAACAAAGATAAGCGATGAGCAAATAAGCCATAAAAATATAAAAAATGCTAGCAAAAATGGCTTTTTGCCAGTCGCTTTAAATATACTCCTATCTATCCCAAATCCCAAAGCACACACCGCAACACAAAGGCAAATGCTGGCGGCTAGCTTTAAAATTTGCACCAAATTTTCAGGGAAAAATGGCAAAGACCTAACGCAGATCGCCACTAGGAAAAATAGTGCAAACCATGGTATGCTCTTTAGCTTTGAGCCGCCGCTATTCTGGCTTAAATTTAAGAAATTTAGCAAAAACAAAAAAGGTACTAGCATGATGACGCGAAGCATTTTTATGATGACGGCGGTGCTGTTTGCTGTACTATCAAATGCCGCTGAGGCTGCCACTACATGGGCTACTTCGTGAAGCGAGCCACCGATAAAAAAACCGGTTTGGTGCGGCGTGAGAGCTAGAAATTTAGCGATAAATGGATAGATAAACATACCAATCGTCCCAAAAAGTACCACCGTGCAAATAGCGATAGCAAGCTTGTTTGCGTCTGCTTTTATCTCATTTTGAGTAGCCATAACAGCAGCTGCACCGCATATACTAGCTCCTGAGCCAATGAGCGCAGCGCTATCTTTGCTAAGCTCCAAAGCTTTAGCGGTAAAAAGCGCAAAGCAAAAGGTCGCAAATACCATAAAAGCTGCATATATCACGCCAATGGTGCCGACACTTGCGATCTCGCTAAGGCTTATATTAAAGCCAAAAAGTACGATGCCAAGTCTTAAAATTTGCTTCCCAGCGATCGCTACGACGCCACTACTTTTTAAAATTTGAGTTTGTTTTGTAAAAAGATTTGCAAAAATGGCGCCTAAAATGATAGAGATAATGAGCGGGCTGGTGTGAAATTTAGCTAAAATCGTGTTTGAGAGCATAAAAGAAATGGCACAAATCAGCGCTAAAACAAGCACAGCAAGAAATTTATGAGACATATTTTAACCTTAACTCTTTTTTTAAAAATGCAATTAGCACGTTTGGGTATAATTAGACGAATTTTATAATGCAAATTTAAAATAAAGATAAAGGGATAGGACTATGATCATCCTTGGCGAAAAATATGCTTTTACCAGCTTAGAACTAGAAAAGCTTAGAAAGAAATTTGGTCAAGTAAATTTTTTATCCCATGAAAATAGCGACGCAAAAGCCTTGCGAAGCGCACTAGAAAATCTCATAAAATCAGGCGATCAAAGGCTAATCGTGCTAAATACCGCAAAGCCAGTTGATGGCAAACTGGTGAGATTTCTCACGCTTTTGCAGTTTAAAACGAAGTATAAAAAGATAAAATTTCTAAACGTAGAGAATTTTTTAGAAATTTATCTGCACAAATGTTATATCCCAGAAAATGGTGAAAATCTTAATTTTTTAGATGAGATAAGGCCTTATGGTGCCTTTGCTTACACACTCAAGCGGATGATCGATTATGCTAGCTGCTTAATACTTTTTATCTTGCTTTTTGGCCTAAAATTTTATGTAAAAAGAAAGATAGACGTGCAATCGCCTGGAAGCCTTTACTTTTTACAAAGTAGAGTTGGTCTAAATAACAAGGAATTTGAATGTATAAAATTTCGCTCGATGATGGAAGATGCCGAGAAAGATGGAGCAAAATTTGCTAGTGAAAATGATGAGAGAGTGTTTGAATTTGGCGAATTTATGCGAAAAACTCGTATAGACGAGGTGCCGCAGTGTATAAATGTGCTTCGAGGGCAAATGCATCTGATAGGTCCAAGGCCTGAGCGAAGATACTGGATAAATTTCTTTGAAAAAGAGATACCTTACTACAATGAACGCCATATCGTCCGCCCAGGGATTACCGGCTGGGCACAGGTAAATTACCATTATGGCGCAAATACACATGACGCCAAGCAAAAGCTGATGTATGATCTTTACTACATCAAACACTGGTCGCTTTGGCTAGAGATAAAAACTATATTTAAAACATTTGAGATAATACTAGGCAAAAAAGGTATTTAGTTGTTTAGTCCATAATAGCTTTCGTATATTTTTCTAGGACAATATTCTCATCAAAAGATAAAATCATCTTTTCTCTGCCGTTTTTACCCATTTGTTCAAGAATATTTTTATCAAGATTTAAAATTTTTTCCATTTTTTTAGCGAGATCTATAGAGTTTTTTGGCTCACACAAAAAGCCGTTTACTCCATCATCTACTATTTCTTTACAGCCACTAACATTTGTAGCTATTAATGGCTTTGCCATGGATGCGGCCTCTAATAAACTTTTTGACATTCCCTCTTTATACGATGCCAGCACAACACACTCAGCACTAGCTACAATTTTACTTACATCATCGCTCATACCAAGATAAACCAAAAAGTCGTTTTTAAGCCACGAATTTAACTCTTCATCACTAATGGCAGTATTATTTTTAACATTTTTTTCTCCAAGTAGCAATATCTTAAAATCATCTCTTTTTTTTCTTAAAATTTTACCAGCCTCAACTAATTCGAAAATGCCTTTATCTTTTATAAGTCTTGCTACACATAAAAATTTAAATTTTTCGTCGCTTTTGTTCTCTTGTCTTGGGGCAAATTTATTTATATCTACACCACTTCCTGGCAGCAGGTCGCATTTTCTTTTTGAAATAATGCCTAAATTTTTAAATAGATCTTGATCATCTAAATTTTGAAAGAATACAACCTTGTTTGCATTTAGCGATATCTTATAAAGAAATTTAACTATGCTTGTGACAAAACTTTGTTTTATAAAAACCGTCCCAAGTCCCGTGATATTGCTAATACAACAAATGCCCAAAATTTTACAGGCAAGTGAACTATAAATATTTGGCTTAATAGTAAAATTTAAGACACAAGCTGGCTTCTCCTTTTTATAAAGGGCTAGCAAACTAAAAAAAGTTTTTAGATCAACTAACGGATTTATCCCTTTTGCATCAAAATTTACATGAAAAACTTCAAATTCTTCTTCTAATAAAGCCGAGTATTTTTCATCAAATGGAACAACAAACGACACTTTAAAGCCGTTTTTCTTTAGGTGATTTGCAAGGCTCAGTCTAAAGTTGTACCCACTCCAAGCGCTATTTGTCACCATAAAGACGCTTTTACTCAAGCCATCTCCTTTTCCACATTTGATAAACCACCATAAACCAAATAAGACTTTGAAGCTCTTCTCCAGCATAAAATCTATCTTTTAAATTTTGTATTTGTTTTACATCAAATATCTCATCATTTAAAGCCCTAGAGTCCAAATTCTCTTCAACGAGCCATCTTATATCACCCCTTAACCACTTTGCAAGCGGGATCTGAAAGCCTGATTTTGGCTTGTCTATTATATCTTTTGGGATATATTTGTACAGAATTTGTCTTAGCAAATATTTTGGCTGATTATTCTTATATTTTATATTTACTGGAACGCGTGCCAAATACTCTATCAAACGATAATCTAGTAGCGGCTCACGTCCCTCTAAGCTAACACTCATTGTAGCGCGATCAACTTTTGTAAGCACATCATCACACATAAAAAGCTTATAATCACACATCATCATATGATCTAAAAAATCAAGCTTGTGCTCATTTTTCCACACATTCACATACTCTTGTTTTAGCCCTATTTTTAGAAATTTAGTTACGTCCGACCTATCTACATAACTACTTGCATTTATAAACATTTCGTCTAAATTTTTACTATTTATAGCTCTTTTTAACTTTAGAAATTTATCTCTAAAATTTGTCTGGCGGATATTATTTGGTAAGACTTGATTTGCAATGTCGGCTATTTTTTCATTTATTAAATTTAATCCAATTTTTATCAAATTTCTCTTGAACGAAGTAGAAAAAATATTATGAAATTTATATAAAAAGAAATACTTGCTATATCCACAAAAATGTTCATCTCCACCATCTGCGCTAAGTGCAACTGTTACATCTTGTTTTGCCATTTTTGAAACTGCCATAGTCGCTACCGCAGAGCTATCCCCAAAAGGCTCATCATAAAAGAAAGAAAGAGTGTCGATGCATGAAAGCATATCGGCTTCATTTATATAATACTCATGATGATTTGTACTAAAGTGCGCGGCCACTTGCTTTGCGTGGGCAGCCTCGTTAAATCTAGTATCATCAAAACCTATGGTAAATGTATCAATCTTATGCGTTTTGCTTAGTAAAGCAGTCACCAGTGAGCTATCATATCCACCGCTTAAAAAGACACCAACTGGTACATCAGCGATAGTACGTAAATTTATTGCACTATCTAAAAGACCTTCAAGTTCGTTTAAAATTTCACTCTCGTTTTTATTAAATTTTGGCTGTGCATAAAAATATCCTACATCCCAATATTTTGTTATTTTAAATGTTGTTTTGACAATATCAAATTTTAAATAATAACCAGCAGGAAGTTTAAAACAATCCTTAAAAATACTATAAGGTGCAGGAATGTAGCCAAACTGGAAAAAATAAGCTAGCGTATCTAAATTTTGCTCTTTCTTAAATTTTGGATGCTTGTGAAAAGATTTGATCTCAGAAGAAAAAATAAAATTTATACCATCAAAATAGTAATAAAGTGGTTTTACACCAGCTCTATCACGGCATAAGAATAGCTCATTTTTATTTTTATCCAAAATAGCAAATGCAAACATTCCTATAAATTTAGCAAGACACTCATCACCCCACTCTTTATAAGAGTACAAAATAACTTCGGTGTCAGAATTTGATACAAATTTATAGCCAAGGGCTAATAGCTCTCCCTTTATAGCTTTAAAGTTATAAACCTCTCCATTAAAAACTATCACATACCCACCACAATCACTCACAAATGGCTGATGACCATTTGAGCTTAGATCCATTATAGATAGGCGGTTGTGGCCAAGGTGAACGCCACTTTTTTCATCAAAAAAAACACCTCTATCATCTGGGCCGCGATATGCCTGTATCTCTAGCATATCTACTAAAATTTGCTCATTTTTATTTTTATCTATAAAACCAACTAACCCGCACATGTTATGCTTTCTGTTTTTTGAAAAGCTTCCAAATAAATTCTCTCATGCCTCTCTACTATTGCTTTAATTGAATACTCATTTTTAACTTTTAAATAAAGTTTGTTTGCTTTTACCAAGTAAGCATCATAGTTATTTATCATTTTTATCATTTCCTGCTTAAAATTAGCAATAGAAGAAAGTGTTGCATTCGTATCATCAAGAAAATCCTTTATTCCTCCTACCGGGGTTGAAATTATTGGCAAACAGCTAGCAGCAGCCTCGAGAAGTACAATTGGCATACCTTCCCATAACGATGGCAGTAGAAAGCAATGTGCTTGATTTAGCAACAAAGGAATATCTTTTCTAAATCCTAATAGTTTTACGTTGTCATTAAGTTCTAATTCATCGATCAATTTTTGCAATTCGCATCTAAGTATTCCATCGCCAACTATTTGTAGCTCAAAATCAAACCTACCTTTCATCTCATAAGCTATTCTTATTATATCTTTATGATTTTTTACCTCTTCAAGTCTTCCAATTGATATAAATGTAAACCTGTTATTCTTTTTTTTATCAATACTATAATGCGAGACATCAATTCCATTTGGTAAAACCTCATAGTCTTTAATATAAAAAAATCTAACCATTCTTTTAGAAAAAATAATATCCTTAAAACGTAAAAATTTAAATATATAAAGAAAAATTTCACGACACAATGATTCCATTTTTAAGCTATGTGATGTAGTTATAATCTTAATTTTTGGTTTCGTAATTTTTAGCAAAGTAGCAACAATGATTGAATGCGACATATGGGCATGAATAACATCAATATCTTTTTCATAAACAAACTTTACAAGTCTTATAAACATGCAAAACAAATCAACCAAAGATTTTTTTTTATTTAAAGATATTACACTAGTTCCAGAATCTATAAATTCTTTTAGCATATCATTTTGTTTAGATAGTGAAACGACATAATTATTAAATTTATCTTTATCTATATTAATAGAAATATCATATACTACCTTTTCAGCACCTCCGATACCAAGTCCGGTTATGAGTTGCAATACATTTATTTTCTTCATGATAAGTTATTTTATATATTTAAAATACCACATTTGAAATGCTAAAATAAACCATAGTTTATTTATGTTTCGCTGTTTGCCATTTTTTAATTTTTTAAGCTCATTAGCTATACAACACTCATTTAATAAATTATGTTGTATTCTATCTTTTCTTAAAAACTCATTGAATAAATACGATAAATCGCCGCTAAACCACTCCAACATAGGGATTCCAAATCCCATCTTTGGTCTACTAAACATTTCGCTTGGTACATATCTTTCTAGAACCTTACGTAAAATATATTTACTTGTTTTATTTTTATATTTTAATTCAAATGGAACCCTAGCCATAAATTCTATTATTCGATGATCAAGCATAGGTTCTCGCCCCTCTATTCCTACACTCATTGTAGCTCTATCAACTTTTGTTAGTATATCATCTGGCATATATCTATTAAAATCCCATAACATCATATCTTGCATAGCATGTTCATTTGAGCTATTTAAAGATATAATGCTTTTTTCAATAAATGTTCGTTTCTTAAAAAGCTCTTCTATTTCATAGTTTTTATTACTTTGAACCATAAGCTCATAAAAATTTAACCATTCATTACAATTCAATATTTCTTTTAACTGATAATACTTATGCCTTAAATTTTCAGAAAGAGACAATAATGGCAAAACATATCCTTTTGAGAAAGTCATAGTACGGGATATATATTTACGTAATATTTTTGGGACCTTAAACATTTCTTTTCCAATTTTATGTATATTCCAATATCGTTCATATCCACAGAATATTTCATCACCACCATCGGCACTTAAAACTACTTTTATACCATTTTTTTTTGCAAACTCGCTAACCAAAACAGTTGGTATTCCACTACTATCAGCAAAAGGTTCATCGTAGATATCCGGGAATTTCTTTAATATAGATTTTGCCTGTGAAATATCTAGATATTCCTCATGATGATTTGTTTTCAAAAATCTAGCTATGTTCTTCGCATATTCTGCTTCATTATATTTTTCATTATTAAAACCTATAGTAAAAGTATTAACATTACCACAATGCTTTTGTAGTATTGCAGTTACAATACTACTATCTATGCCACCGCTCAAAAAAATACCTATAGGAACATCGGATACAGTTGTGCAGGTAAAAGCATTAACAAGAACTTCTTCTAAATTATCTATGAGCTTCTCTTCGCTCACATCAAACTTAGGCATGTCAAAAAAAGGTAAAACAGACCAATACTGTTCTAATTTAAAACTTTTTTGATTTAAATCAAATACTCCAAAATATCCAGCTGGTAATTTATAACAGTCCTTAAAAATAGACAGGTTTGATGAAATATATCCATAGCGAAAAAACTCACTTAGTGCATCGTTTGATATATCTAAATTATTTTGAAATTTCATTATCGGTCTTAATTCACTAGCAAAAATAAAATCATCACCATTAAAAAAGTAATATAATGGTTTAATTCCAGTTCTATCTCTTATTATTGTTAGAATTTGGTTACTTTTATCATAAAATGCAATAGCAAACATGCCTATAAATTTATTAATAGCTTTTATACCCCATTTATGATAAGCTTTTAGAACAACCTCACTATCGGTGTTTGATACAAAATGATATCCATAGTTTATAAGCTCTTTGCGTATCTCCTTAAAATTATAAATCTCACCATTATAGACCATAACAATATTTTCAAAATACATTGGTTGATCACCATTTTTGCTAAGATCTAATATCGACAATCTAACATGGCCCATAGAAAATAAATCGCTTTCAAATTTGCCAACTCCATCAGGACCCCTATGTTTTATACTATCTAACATGGCATCTATTTTTGCACTATTTTTACTATTAAATCCAACTATTCCACACATTTTATTATTTCCATTTGGGTACTTTCTATCATATTCTTTATAGAAAAATTATTTAGTATTCGATCTCTACACATACGACCAATATATTTATAATTGCTTTGCAATGCCCTATCTATTCCACAAAGTAGCGCATCAACATTATTTGGCTCAACAACCACTCCAATATCCCCCACAATCCTTCTGCTATCACCAACATCAGTAACTACAACCATACACCCAGAGCTCATGGCTTCTGCTATTGAGTTACTAAAACTTTCACTACTGGAAGAAGAAACAACGATATCAAAACCGGCATACAGTCTTTCGACATCATATTGCTGTCCAAGCCAAATAAACCTATTATTATATTCTAGCACCTTTTGGCATTCTATTTTAATATTTTCATCGCCACGTCCTACCGAAAAAAATACTATATTTTTATATTTTTCAAGTATTTCTTTTGCAGCTTTTGAGAGCACTATATACCCTTTCATAGGATCTAGTCTTGCAACTATGCCTATAACAATGTCTCTTTGATCAATGCCGTACTTCTCTCTAAAATTATTATTTTCTTTTTTATTTGGCGTAAATTTATTGACATCTATTCCGTTTGGAATAACAACGGATCTATCCATAAAATATCCAACACTTTTATGAAATTCTATAGAACTATATGAATTCGCAATAATAAGGTTTGCTTTATTTGAAAATATTTTTTGCAATAAAAAAACAAGCTTAGCAATATTATTATATTTATCTAAATCTATATTTGAAGCACGAAAACCCCAAATAATTTTTGTTTTTTTAGGCTTGCACCATAGGGAAAAAAGGTTCATCTCAGGCATAAAACTATAAACGACATCTGGTTTTATACCGTGTAAAAGCTTTTTGTAAGTCAAATAAAACCCTAGAATATCATATGGACCCTTCTTTTTAAGGTTATAATATTCTATATTCCCTATACCCATAATATCTACTTCCTGACAACCACCATACATAGTACAAACAGATACTTTAAATTTACTTTTATCAATATTTTTTAAAAGCTCTATAAATTGTCTTTCTGCGCCCCCAATATTTAATGAACGTATTGCTAAAACAAGGCTAATCATCAAGAACCTTTTGGATTACGCTATCCCATTGTTTTACTATTTTCTCTAAAGAAAATTTTTCTTTTACCCCAACAGCTTCACTAGCTATTTTTTTTCTCATATCATTATCCATTGTTAACGCCCTAATTTCATTGGCCAATTCTTCAAAATTTTGATCTTCTACTAAAATTCCATTTTTTCTATTTTCTATAATTTCTCCAGGTCCATAATTGCAATTAAAGCTCACAGCAGCGCAGCCACAAGACATTGCCTCTAAAAGTACATTTGGAAATCCTTCTCTTTCAGAACATAGTACAAAAATAGAAGCTACTGCATATTGACTAAATATATCTTTTTTATTGCCAAGTAATTTAACATTATCTAATCTTAGTTTTTTTATTAAATTCTCCAACTCAATTCTTTGTGGACCATCCCCTGCAATATGTAGTTGCCAATCATCTAATTTTAGTTTCTCAAAGGCTAAGACCAAATTATAAAATCCCTTTTTGTTTTCCAACCTCCCTACACCTAAAATTATATTTTTTTTATTCATTTTTGCATTTTGGATTTTACTAACAGGATTATAAATAACAATACTATTGGTTATAAATTTATAGTTATTTCGATCAGACAATGTTTGTAAAACTAGCATATCACAAAATGTATAGGTTATTCTTCGTAAAATATTTAAGGCTAATGAATTATAAAAATCATATGCTGCACGCTCAGAAATAATAATATGTTGCCTATTTAGTTTTGATACAACTATGCTCAAAATATTTGTGTGAGTCATAAAACTTATATTAGTATTAGCATTGATGTCTTTTAATGTTCTTTTTAATAGGGTCAAACGTGCCAAAGAATTCTTAATAGATTGAAATATGTTTTTTGATTCTTTGTCTATACCTAATTTTATATGTTCTATCCTGCTGTCTAGACTATAAAAAGGATCATCACTTGAAAAAGTAATTATATATATTTTATATTTTCTTATAAGTTCATTCGCCAATATTGTTAAGACTCTCTCAGCTCCTCCAGAAGCTAAAGAGAAAATTATAAATGCTATTTTATACATTATTTAAATAATTTAAAAATTGCTGTGCAATTTTTTCTCCATTAAAATTATTAATCACAAATTCATAACCATTTTTAGCAATTCTTTGAAGCTCATCATTATGTAACTGAAAATATCTTATTTTTTTTACCAAATCTTTTAAACTACCATCATAAGATATGTAATGAAAATTTTCTATAAGCCCCATATCCTTATAGATAGGACTACTTAAACCGATAAAAGCTGCACCGCATGCCATTCCTTCAACAAAGCCTATAGCTGGCAATCCAGTAATCTCTTCTGGCACTATAAACATTTTATATTTATTATATTCATTAACCATATCAAACTTATAATATTCTTTTTGTTTTACATAAAATAGGTTGTAAATTTTTGCAAAAAAATCTTTTATAATACTTTTTCCTAAAACCTCTTTTGATTGAATTTCACTAGTAAGGTCAGATATCCTAGAAAAAATCACATCCTTGAGTTCATCTTGCTTTTCATAAATTTCTTTTCTCATTGGATGGAGAGTATCGGTATTGTAAAAATCTATACAGTCAATAATATCTTCAGTTCTTTTAAAATAAAATAGACTTCCTGTTGCCAAACATAAATTTTCTCGCATATTAAAATCATTAAGTAACATAAATCTTTTATTATAAACATATGGCAATAGCAGAACACTATTTTTATACCATTGAAAGTAATGTTTAAAATATTCACTATTTTTAGCTAAATCGCTTTCAGCCAAAAATCTATAAACACCAACCTTTTTAAGGTTATCAGAAATCTTACTAGTATAAATATGATAATGGTTTAGAAAAAAAAATTTCTTACATTTAGCTTTAGAAAATTGCACCATTTTAAAATCATCTTTTATATTTTTAAAGGCAAACGCTACCAAAGCATCTTCACGTTCTACACCATCTATATTAAAAATTATATTTAATTTAAAAAAATTTACTTTATTTAAAACACACCAAAACAAAAATTCAAATAATGCAAATATTTTACAAATAAAAGGACTTTTAAAAAAGGTTCTATAAAAGGAATTTTCTTTAAGATCAAGATATATATAAACATTACTGTAGTATTTTTTTATTATGTTTTCTAGAATATACCAATATTTATGCATATGCTGTCTTCTTGTTACAAAATTAAAAACATTTTTACCATACCACTGCTCTATATATGGGTTATAAAATATAATTTTTTTCATCTATTTTAAAACTACTCCAAAAACTCAATATTCTTATTAATGTTGTTTAAAATATCATCTTTGATTTCTTTATTATAAACTCCTGCCTGTAATATCACTGAAGAATTGTTATTATCTTTTAAGATTTTTGGTGAGGCAACAAAAAGATCTGTTCCGTAAAGTCTCTTTCCTTGCTTATCTGGATTATTATCTAATATAAGTTTTATTTTATTTACATCAAGACCAAAAGAAATAAGATATTGCGTGAAAATATGGGCTCCAAATAAAAATATATCTTTATTGCTACTTTCTATTTGCTTATTTATCTTGGTTACTAGTTTTTTATAGTAACACAAATATTCCAAATAAAGATCCTTGTTTTTCTTATATAAATTTTTGTCAAGCTTGGTAATTTGACTTGCTGATTTTTTACTTTTTATAAAACTATAAAATATACTGTGGTCATCCAAAAAGTATTCTTTTTTCTCCAAAATAAAACCATTACTGTTAAGAAGATATTCTATATAAGGCTCTGAAAGAAAAATAGTATGTTCAAAATTTATACAATTTGTATACTTTCTTTCTAGCCACGCTTGCATGTTTGGCACACTAAATATTAATCTTTTTCCTTCTTTCATGAAGTTAGCAATATGTTTTACAAAAATATTTGGATGATAAATATGCTCAAATACATGAGAATGAAGTATCGCATCATATTCATGATTAAATTTAAATTTTTCATCAAAAAAACATTTTACAAATTTGGCCTTAACGCCATCAATTGGAGTTGGATTTGGCTCTACAATGGTCCAATCAATATCATTATTTTTTTGGTACTCCTTGGATAATATCCCAGAGCCACCACCTATTTCAATCACACTTTTAGGAGAGTAATTTGATATAAATTTTGCAAATTGCAAATGATGTTTCAGCCACAAATCGCCTATAATACCAGCACCATGAGCTTCTGGATAAAGAATATCAAGAGGTAGAAGTTCATCAAGTTGTATGATACCACTACTCTTTGATATACTCCAGCTCATATCGTGCAAAATGTCATCTTTTTTGTCTTGATTGGTACAACCCATGAACACTGGGAAGTTTTTAAACGTATAAAGGTGTTCCATATCACTGGAACCAGTTATTTCACATTTCATCCTTTTTTCAGTTTTCATCTTTATCCTTTAGAATTTCATTTAACATATTTTTACCAAGATAGAACAAAAGCAAACTATAAGGATAATGATGCAAAGCTGCTATATTTAAGTAAATAATAGCCGTCATCAACCTAACTTTAGTATAATCATATCCTTTATTTTCTATCCATTCTTTAAAATATTGCTCACAATCAACCAAACTTTGCTTTCTTAAAAAATCATAATGAACATTGTTTAATTTACGACTAACATTAAATAACTTTTTGTCAACTATCTCATGAGACATTATTATGCCGTGATTTAGCTTTCCAAAATCATAATAAATGTCTCCATATTCCATGCATCCACCAAAATTCTGCCTCCAGTCCAATAGTGTAAATGGTGCCTTTTCATCATCATTTATTAAAATATTTTCAAAATGTAAGTCACCATGAAACCTAACCGGTAAGCCATTGGATAACTCTTGCCAATTTACTTTATCTAGTAAATCAAAAATTTTAGGTGCTTTATTTTCATTAATAAATTCTTCACTATCAATCTGCTCAAAATTTGTAAAATATTGTTTTACTCTCTTGTAAGTTTTTTCTTTATAAAAATCCATACATATGCTTTTAAATTTTACTTGTTCTTGTAAATTTAAATCCTTTTTAATCCAAAATCCATCCATCCAATCTAAAAAGTATTTAAATGTAGAAATAGTTGGGTTTTTTGAAAAAACATCACCATTTACTTTTTTATATGCATACATATTTTCGGTCGAGTTTTCTATCTTAGGAATAAAATTTCCGAGCGATTTAGCCCTATAAACTCTATCTTGTATAAAATTTTTATCAATAGAAAATTTGATTACACGCGTATCAACAAACCAAATGGCTTCTTCTTCTTTTTCCAGGATATTTGCATCTATATTTTTTGCAAAATACTCTCTTGTTTTTTCAAGTTGCTCTATATTTCCGGTGTCGAACCATGTAAAATCGATAGGCTCTATGCCAAAGTCTATAAGCGACCTTAGGCCAAAACTTTCTCCTATTTCTATAGAACCTTGATTGACGCCATCATTCATAGCGTCCCAAAACTCTTTATAATTAAATATGCCAGCCAATCCAATATATGCCTTACCACTCTTTGAACCTTTTGGGCAAATTTCTATAACATGGCTGTTTTTGCTTACGATTGTTCTATACTGCGAATTATCATCTGTATCTGCCTGTCCCATCCAATTATGAATGGGTGGCTTTATATTTTCTAAGACAATAGTATCGTTTGAAGTAAATATAAATGGACACTGAAGCTTGTCTTGGCACTTCATGATAGTATAACCGAGCCCGGATCCGTCTCCTTGATATAAATCAATATCAACAAATGTAAATTTTCTATCAGGATACGCTAATTTCAAGCAATCTTTTACTGTTTGTGCCTTATATCCAACAGGGATTACAAATTCTATATCTTTGTCAAATTTATCAATGATATATGAAATAGCTGGTTTGTGTGCAACTGATATCAATGCTTTATTTACATTTTTAGTCATGCCTTTTAAACGATTGCCAAGACCAGCCGAAGCAATAAGGACTTTATATTTCATGACTTATGCTCTCTTATACCTATCTTGTAATCTTATAACATCTTCGAGTTCTGGTGTTGAAGCCTCCAAATAAATACAATCTTCAATAGCTTCCATCCTATGAATTTTAAATGGCTTTAGTGTAATTACATCATTTGGGTTCATTATGATTTGACTTAGTTCATGCTCATTATCTCCCAAATATACTTTTAAAATTCCACTTAATAAATAAACTGTTTCTACCTTGATTTCATGATACTGAAGGCTACAAGCATGACCTTTATACATAGTAAGTCTTTTAAACATGTACCGCTCGTTTTTTTCTAAAAGTTCCTCTTTTCCCCATGGCTTTTCTATAACAATAATTTCCATTTTAATATCCTTTTAAATCATCTTAAATAATCTAATGTATCTTGTCATTGCCTGCTTTATTATTCTTTTTAGATAATTATCTAAATCTATATTCTTTACAATCAATTCTCTAGAAACCTTATCTCTCATATTTTTTATACTTTCATTTGCAAAGATATAGTGTCCACAAATAATTGCTTTATCTATATCTGTTGCTTTACTATTTTTTAACATCCATTTTTTCCATTTATTTGAACTCAATGCCGTTTGTATAAAAAGATTAAATTCCTCATCATATCCAAACATTCTCAATATATATAACAACGCTTTTGTTTCAATAACACCAAATTCTGGAGCTACATTTGAAGCATGTATTCCTATAATTGGCCTTAAGGCTAGTGCTTCATCTGATAAATAATCGGTATTATGTTCTTTTAGCAAAACATCAAACTTATTGCATATTTCAAGTGTTTTAAACAAAATATTTAAAGATATTTTTTTACTTTCATTAAGGTTTGATCCAAAAATACCTATATTTTGCATCTCCATAACCTTAGTACCAGTCTGGGCTACAACAAATGTTGGTTTTGTTACTTTATTTTTAATACAAAATTTTTGAACTTCATTTAAAAAATACTCAAATTTTTCTAGATCTTGAGCATATCCATTTTGTTCTTCCGTACCAAGTTCAAATTCTATATTTCTATTATTTTGTTTAGCAAACTCATATGTATAACCATATAGCTCAAAAAGTCGACTTAATATTTGTTCTATCGTTAAATTTTCGTTTTGTATAGGTATGCTTGGGTCAATATGAATAAAATCAAATCCAGACAATATATCTGTTTCAAAAGATTTTTTTGCTGATCTCATAGAATCATTAATATTTAGATTACTATTTTGTTCCACTAAGCTTTGCCAAGGACCACCGTGATCTCTTGCGATAAAAATATTATCTGATTTTTTTGATCTTACATAATTTGCAAAACTATGTGTGTCAAAATTTTCTACATAACCTCCACCAAATTCAGAAGAGTCAATTTGTCTTCTACTTGCTATTAATATTTGTGGAATACGTAGTTCATTAGATAATTCAATGGCAGCATCAATACAATTTTTACTCATAGGTCCACTACAAAGCATTGTTGCTTTTTTTGCTTTTATAAATTCTCTTATCATATCGTCCATTCTCCGCTAAATTTAATTTGTTTATCTGGCAAAACATCAGGATTATACGGCACAAAAAATTTCTCCAAGATATGCAAAGATGCTTCAGAGACTGCCCGTTCACCTCCACTTGTTTTTGTTACATAACTCGCATACGATTTTGCTATACTGCTAGAGTTGGCTGGTGCAATTGAATACATTACATTCTTAAAAACATAGTGATCAAAAATACCATCTCCCATATATATAACTTCGTTTGGATTCCATCTTTCTTTAATCCAATCTATTCTTTTTATAGTGCTAACTAAATCGAGTGGCATTTTCATATCGTCTACGATTCGAGCCTTTGTTATTTCAAATCCTCTATGATCGCCAGTTACAAAATGTATAGACATATGTGGCTTTAACAAAGAAAGAGCATCATGGTCATCTGATCCAAAAATTTTCATAATCTTACCATCAGCACTATAATAAAATTTACCATCTGTCATAACGCCGTCAACATCTAAAATAAATATTTTTGGTTTTACTTTCATTCCAACACCTTTTCTTTTGCTTTTCCAATATATATAATATATGGAGAGTTGATTTTATAATTCATATTAATATTAAATAAATTTAAAAAATAATATAGAGGTTTCCCAGGTAAAGAAAAAAATTTTTTTATTATTTTATTGTATTTGATATTTGATATATTTACAACACCAAATTGATAAATCCCAGCGTAATCACAAAATAATGTTTTATAGCCATTTGTTTCATGTGCTAATAAAATATCATTTTTATCATACGGAATATGTATGTCATAAATTCTCTTATCAAAAATTCTTTGCAAAAAACCAAAAAACCCGCACATATTAGGAATAACAGTAACTATAGTCCCATTGTCCTTTAAATAATACTTACTTAAATTTATGGTACTATTTAAATCTTCAAAATGTTCAAATACGCCAAAGGATGTCAAAATATCATATTTTCTACATTTTTTTATATCAAAGAAATCGTGGTGGTATATGTTAGAGCAATAACCCATATTATCGTATATTTCTTTTGTTTTTTTAACAGAAATCCCTTCGTAATCAAATCCATTAATCCTATAACCAAAATGATCGTGAAAATACAACAAATATGGCGAAAAAGCACACCCTATTTCGCATATATCTTTTTCTTTATTATAGTTTAAATATTTCGTAAAAATTTTATGTAATAACCTATTTGTATAATAATTAATATCAATTTTTGATATCTCTAAGTATTGGTTCCAATTTTTAGCCCAATAGCCCAAACCTGCTTTATCCTTATTCATTTAAAGAACCATCCTTTAATAATTTTACATCACCATTGTTCACTTTATATATTTTATTACATCTAGAAACAGTAGTTAACCTATGAGTTATAATTAAAAGAGTTTTTTCTTTACTTATTCTATAAATTTCATCCATAATTTTTTCTTCCGTATTTTCATCGAGTGCAGAAGTTGCTTCATCAAGTACTAGTATATCAGGATCATTGTATAATGCTCTAGCAATGCCTATGCGCTGTTTTTGACCACCGCTAATTTGTATACCACCATTTCCAACCATAGTGTTTATACCATCTTTAGTAGCTAGAAAATCATATATATTAGCTTTTTTTAAACAGTCTATAATCTTTTTTTTATCATATTTATAACCAAAAGAAACATTTTCTCCAACAGTACCATCAAATAGATAAACTGATTGTGGTATATATCCTATTTTTGAACGATAATGCTGAATATTATTACTGCTTAATTTTATGCCATCTAATAAAATACTACCTTCAACTGGCATATAAAGTCCAATAATTAAATCAACTAGAGTTGTTTTGCCCCCACCGCTCCTACCTACAAAAGCGATTCTATCGTACTTATGTATGGTTAAATTTATATTATTTAATATTGGTTTACCATTTGTATATTCAAAAGTAACATTATCTAAAACTATATTTTTTTTAAACTCTATACGGTCTCCTCCTTCAATTACATATTTTATACTTAGCTCGTTGTGTATAGATTCTAGTGATTTTGATAAAAATAAAATAGTATTATAACTGCCTAATATTCTATTTACTCCAGGTAATATTCTATATAGAGCTAATGCATACACTGAGATAATTGGTAACACAAAGTTAGGATCATCGTATTTAAATAATACATACATTACAATAACCACAAGAATCGTAAAGCCAATATTTTCAAGTAGTATTTTTGGTAAATTACTTAATACATTATTTAAGATATTGACTTCAGAAAACATAAGTGAAGTTTTATAAAAATTTTCACTAACTTTTGCGTTATTTTTAATGAATTTTAATAATTTAAAATTTCCAAACATTTCATCTACTATTTTAAAAAAATCTGATTGAATTGATGCTCTTTTAGCTCCTTCTGTTTTTATTTTATTTCTTAAAAAAAATATTAAAACAGATACCATAAAAACGATAAATGCTGTTAAGATAATAGTCATTTTCCAGTCAATAGTTAATAATACAATGTATAGTAATAAAATAGTAAAAATTTCAACAAATATCATTAAAAGATTTTGGATATAAATGGATAAATTTATAGTTTCATTTGTTATTATACGCATAAGATTGGATGTATTTTTTTTAGTGAATTCAGCATATGGTAATTTTATATAACTTGCAAAAAGTGCATTAGTATAATAATTAAATAGATTGAACGTAAATTTATTTAAGAAATAGTTATATAGAATAGTATAAACTATTCTACAAATATAAAAAGCTACCAATACAAATCCGAAATAAATTATAAAAGTCACTGAACTTTTAAAAGAAAAATAATCAAAAATAGCTTTAGAATAAACATTATTAAATATTTGCTCAGGATTTGAGGCAAGCGTAATAAACGGCATAACAATGGAGACACCTACAACTTCAGCAACAGATAAAAAGATACTCATAGCTAATAAAATAAAAAAAATAATTTTGTAATTATTTGGAATAATACAAATAAGTCTCTTTATATCATGCATATAAACTTCTTTTTTAACAACAAGAAAAATAACTTTTATTTGCCAAAACTTTACATCCTATCTTTAGCTGTGATTCCCATTATATTAAATGCTGTTTTTATTGAGACAGCAACGACTGCAAAGACTTTTAGCAAGCTATCTTCATTTTCATTTCCAACCACGCGGTTTTCATTATAAAATTTATGAAAGCTAGCAGCCAGCGACTTTAGATAGTCTGGTATTTTTTGAAGCTGCCTTGAAGCAAAAGCATCTTCTAAAATTTCAGGCAATATAAGCGCTTCAAAAAGTAAATTTTTAGCATTTTCATCTAGGCACTCAAAGTCTGCATTTATTACGTCACAAACGCTTTTTTCAGCCTTTGCAAAGATCTGATTTATCCTAGCGTGAGCGTAGTTTATATAAAAGATAGGGTTTGAACTATCCTCTTTTTTAAGCTCATCCACGTCAAATTCCAAACTGCTCGTGTTTGCCTTGCTTATAAAGATAAATCTAAGCGCCTCAGCACCGATCTCACTTACGATATCACTCATCAGCACGGCATTACCAGCGCGCTTGCTCATCTTGTATGGCTTGCCCTCTTTTAGCAGGCTAACCATCTGCATAAGTATCACTTCAAGCTTGTTTTCATCGTATCCAAGAAAATTTATCGCAGCCTTTAGTCTTGCAATATATCCGTGATGGTCAGCACCCCAAATGTTTATGTAGTGGTCAAAATTTCTCTCAAATTTAGCGTTGTGATAGATAATGTCGCCAGCTAGATATGTTGGTCTGCCGTCATTTCTAACCACAACCCTATCGTTATCATCGCCAAGCGTAGTCGAAGCGATATAAGTAGCGCCCTCTTTTTCGTACATTTGATTTGAACGTTTTAGCTTGTTTATAGTTGGCTCTAGGCCGTCATAAAGAGCCTTTTCACTAGCCCAGCTCTCTATAAATATCCCAACATCTGCTAAATCTTTTTTGATGATCTCAAGCACGATATCTTTGCCAAACTCAGCAAGTTCGAGATTTTTGCTTTCGTCATAAAAAATTTCCTTGCCAAATTTCTCATTTGCAAGCTTAGCAATATCTAAAATATAATCCCCGCGGTAGTATTTCTCTGGATATACAACACTTTCGTTAAAAAGCTGCTCTTTGGCCGCAAGCGATATCGAAGTGCCAAGCAGATCAATTTGATTACCAGCGTCGTTTATGTAGTATTCTGTTGAGATAGCGTAGCCAAGTCTTTTGCCAAGTCTTGCCAAGGTATCGCCGTAAACTGCACCTCTAACGTGTCCGATGTGAAGTGGCCCAGTTGGATTTGCGCTGATGTATTCTATTAAATAGCTATCTTTTTTCGCATCTTCTTTTGCAAAATTTTCGCTGTCTAGCAAAATTTGCTTTGAAATTTCATCTAAAAACTCGCTTTTTAGTTTGAAATTTAAGTAGCCATTTACTGCACTAGCTTCAACTATTTTGCTATCACTAAATTTATCGGCAAACTCGCTAGCTATCATAGCTGGAGACTTTCTTAGCTCCTTTGCTAGGCTAAAAAGTGGCGTAGCATAGTGGGCTAAATTTTTATCCTTTGGCTTTTCAAGCACAAATTCACGCTCTAAAACCTTTGAAATTTCAGCTTTTATTTTATTTTTCAACTCTAAAACCTATGCGTTTTTAGTTGTTTCTTCTATCTTTTGACTAGTAGCACTCTCTTCTTTGTGCTCGACTTTCTCACTTTTTTCAGGTGTTGTATCTTCCATCTCAGCCTTAAAAGTCTTTATGCCTTTGCCTAGTCCTTTTGCAAGTTCTGGGATCTTCTTTGCTCCAAAAAGTAAAACAATAATCGCTAAAACAACTAGCCAGTGACCAATACTAAAAGAACCCATTTTTTCTCCTCAATAAATTTTTCAAAATGTTATCATAAATTCCTGAATTTCTAGCAATCTATCCACTCATCAATAACGCGTCTTAAGTCTATTTTCGCGCTTTTTAACCTCATCGCTCTAAGAATTGATTTTAGGCCTTTATAACTCTTTTCAATGTCATCATTTACCAAAAAATAATCATATTCTAAGATGTGTTCCATCTCGCCAACTGCGTTCATTAGGCGATTTTCTATCGTTTCGTCGCTATCAGTTCCGCGGTTTTTCAAGCGTTTTTTAAGCTCTTTTTTATTTGCAGTTGTGATAAAAACTGAAGTTATGTAGCTTCTAAATTTTTCAAGTGCGATGTGAAAGCCTTGTACGTCGATATCAAATATAACTATCTTCCCAGCCTCAAGTGCTGCTAAAACAGGCTTTAGACTCGTTCCATAATAGTTTTTATGCACCTGCGCCCATTCTAAAAATTCGCCCTTTTCTATGCCGCTTTTAAATTCATCTTCTTTTATAAAATAGTAATCCACTCCATCGACTTCACCTTCTCTTTTTGCCCTTGTCGTGCTTGAAATAGAAAAATAAAGATCCTTCTCTTCCTTTAAAAGACGGCCCAAAAGCGTACTTTTCCCACTTCCACTAGGCCCAGAAACTACTAAAATTTGTCCTTGCAACTACTTTTCCTCAAAACTTATATTTATCTTTATGTTCATATCTTTTAGCACATCTCTTAGCGAGCTTTCGTTTAACGACTCATGGACGTGTTTTGTGATCTTTTTGGTTAGCTCTTCTTTATAGTCAGCATCGATTTTTGTTTCATCGCATGAGCTAGTTTGTGGCGCATTATTTAATCCAAATGCTGCTTGCATCGTATTTTCATCTATTTCTTCAATAGATGCTACATCAAAATTTGGGCTACCTAACGTCTCTTCTTTAAAATTTTCTTCCTCAAATACTTCATCTACCATACCTAGATCTTCTTGCGCAAGGACTTCTTCAGAAATTTCTTCATGATCTTCTTTGGCTGGCTCTTTTTCAAGGTCTATATCTTCATCCAAAGAAATCTCCTCTGCTTCCTGGGTAGATTCTTCATCTATATCTTCCTCTAAATTTTGACTAGCTTCATCTATCAAATTTGCCTCGCTGCTTTCAGGCCCAAAATTTTCATCATTGCCAAAATCAGTCTCTAGCTCATCAAAATTTTCGCTATCTTCGTTAGCTTCTTCGTTTAGCTCTTTATCCAAAGACTCGATCTCGCTGAGCTCTTTTTTACTTTGGCTTATATCATCTACAAATTCTTCATTAAGCTCGGTAGTTTCTAAATTTTGAGAATTTTGCTCGACCATTTTATCAAGCTCGTTTTTCGCCTCTTCATCCGCCAAGTCACTCTCACCCATATCATCTATCTCATCTACAAGTGAACTAAGCTCATCAAAATTATCACTATGCTCTTCTTTTATCACAGGCGGCTCATTGTTTTGCTCTAAGGATTTATCTATATCTTCTGAATCAGCCATATATTTGCTAGCTATGTCATTTATCATATCATCATCTATAAGTTCAGTATCTGTTTCATCAAAACTGATATCTTTATCCTTTAAATCCTCGGTCTCTAGCTCACTTAGCTCCTCTTTTAAAAACTCATCATCTAAAGCCTCATTATCAAATTTATCTGCCTCATTATCTTCTTTTGCTAAATTTTCAAGACCCATATCAATTTCTGGAAGCTCAAAATTTTCTAAATCATCAAAGTTTTTATTGCTTTCGTCAAAGTCATTAAAATTTGCAGACTCATCTAGTCCAAGTTCAAGTTCTTTATCATTGTCAGTATCTTTGTTTTGTTCAAACAAACTAATAAATTCTGTTGGTAAAAAGGGCTTTTCAAGCATAACATCAGCAAAATCTGGCTTTTCACCGCCTCTAGGTGCTAGATACATTATCTTTTGATTTAAATTAACATCGCTGCTATCCATATCACTATCGATGATAATATAATCAAATTGATCTCCAACACTATTAACATCGTCAAATTCACTATATTCTATGCCTAGCTTATTTAAACTTAACGTTATAAGACGAGAAACTGCTGGGTTTTTGTTTACAAGTGCAACTTTCATAATCCCTCCTTGAAGAGCTTGAGGCTGTATTTTATGATAAATTTCATTGCTATTTACTTAAAAAAATAGTGCTGGCATATCGTTTAAAATCTGCACCATCATATCAGTTATGATTTTTATAATACCAGCTAAAATAGCTATCAAAACCGAAAAGCCGATACTTACCTTAATAGGATAACCAACGACTAATAGGTTAAATTGTGGCATAGTTTTCATAAGCATGCCAAAAATAGCATCTGAAAGTATAGAAAGCGCGATAATAGGAAAAGCTAGAATAAATCCAAACATAAAAAGATTACCAAAGAGCTTTAGGGCGTAGCTCATCACACCACTTCTTGGATAAAAATCTCCAAGCGGTATAGCAGAAAGTGAAGTGGAATAAAACTGTAATATCAAATGATGCCCATCAAGCATTAAAAATGCAAGAAGCGCAATAAAATTTAAAATATTTGCGATCACTGGCGAATTTGTACCAGTTTGCGGATCAAGCACTGAAGCCATCGAAAAACCCATGATCATTGAGATCTGCTCGCCAGCCATTTGAAGTATGGCAAAAACGATATTTAGTAAAAGTCCAGCGCAAAGTCCGAGCATGGCCTCACTTAAAATTTCCATGATCAAAAAATTTATAGCGTGCTCATGGGTGTGTGAGAGCGGGAAAAGCACGATACAAAGGGCGAAAACTAGTAAAGTTTTTACGCTAAGCGGGATTTGATTGTGAGAAAAGAATGGAAAAAATACAATAAGCCCACTAAGACGTGCAAAAAGGAGCATGAAGGTTATGACTTTATCCGCTCCGAAAAACTCGACTAGCTCCATTATTTTATATTAACGCCTCGTCCATCTCAGCTGGAATTTCAAGCCCCATGATCTTTAAAACACTAGGAGCGATATTATTTAGACCGCCGTTTTTTACTTTTTTTACGCCATCAGCCATCACAAAACAAAAGACATCATAAGTCGTGTGGTTTGTCAGTAGCTCACCGCTGCTATCACGCATCTCTTCGCAGTTTCCGTGATCGCTCGTGATGATCATAGCGTAGTTTTTCTCTTTTGCTTTGGCGTAAATTTCTCCAAGGGCAGCATCCACTGCTTCAACTGCTTTTATAGCAGCCTCATAGTTGCCAGTATGCCCCACCATATCGCCATTTGCGAAATTTACCACGATGAAGTCTTGCTCGTCATCCATGCCTTTTAGTACGGCTTTGCAAACTTCTGCAGCGCTCATCTCTGGCTTTTCGTCGTATGTTTTTACTTTTGGGCTAGGGATGAGCACCCTAGTTTCGTTGCTGGCTAGCTCCTCAATGCCACCATTAAAGAAAAATGTTACGTGGGCATATTTTTCAGTCTCAGCCGTGTGAAGCTGCCTTAGCCCAGCAGCCGCTATGACCTCGCTTAGGGTATTTTTTATCTTTTCATTTTTAAATAGCACTTCAAATTTAAAATTTGCGTCGTATTCGGTCATAGTAATTAGATTTTTGATAGCAAAAGGTCGCTCAAACTCGCTAAATTTCTCCTCGCCTAGAGCCTGGCAAATTTCTCTAGCTCTATCATTTCTAAAATTTATTACGATCACGCCGTCATCTTCGCCTATGCCTTTAAAGCCATTAAAGCTTGCTGGCTTTACAAACTCATCAGTCACGCCCTCATCGTAGCTTTTTTGTAGATACTCGCTTGGCGACAAGCTGCTTAAATTTGTTCCCTCCACCAAGCTATCATAGGCCTCTTTTACGCGCTCCCAGCGTTTATCTCTATCCATCGCGTAAAATCTTCCACAAACCGTCGCTACCTTAAATTTAGCCTCCAAACTTTTTATAAAATTTATACCGCTATTTGGGCTAACATCGCGTCCGTCAGTTATAGCGTGAGCAAAAACCTCGCAGCCATTTTTACTAGCAAGCTCGCACATACCATCAAAATGCTCCATATGTGAGTGCACGCCGCCGTCGCTATAAAGCCCTATAACGTGGATCTTTTTGCACTTTTTAAAAAGAGCTTTTAGTGCTTCATTTTCTGCTATAGAGCCGTCATTAAAGCCGCGTGAAATTTTGACCAAATTTTGATACAAAACTCGCCCACTTCCTATGCACATATGCCCTACTTCGCTATTTCCCATCTGCCCTTCAGGTAGTCCCACAGCGTTTCCAGATGTCTTTATGAGCGAGTTTGGAATCTCTTTAAAAAATTTCTCGTAATTTGGCTTTTTAGCCGCCTCAAATGCGTTAAATTTACCGCTTTTATTAAATCCAATACCATCAGTTATTATTAAAATAGTTTTTTGACTCATTTTGAAAATTTATCCTTAATTTTAGATAATTTTTAAGGCCATTATACTAAAATTGCTTTTTTTAAAAATAAAGGCTCTCATGTTTTACTATATCTATGAAATTTTAAATTTTAATATCTTTCAATACATCACCGTCCGTGCTGGTATCGCTTTTTTCATCGCTTTTGCACTCACAACTTATTTGATGCCCAAATTTATCACTTGGGCAAAGGCGAAAAATGCCGCCCAGCCTATCTACGAGCTTGCTCCGCAAACTCATCAAAAAAAGGCCAAAACACCGACCATGGGCGGACTCGTCTTTGTCTTTACAGCCGTACTTTCCACGATAATTTGCGCAAGGCTTGATAACGCATTTGTCTTAACATCGCTCTTTTGCTTAGTTTGCTTTACGCTGCTTGGCTACAAGGACGATTACAGTAAAATTTTAGGAGCAAAAAATCACGCCGGCCTAAGCCCAAAAGCAAAGCTCTTTTTTCAGTTTTTAATAGCCTTTGTAATTTCTGTTTTTTTATATGCAAGTCACGAGCTTAGCACCGAGTTTTATCTACCTTTTTTTAAGCAACCTATTTTAGATTTAAAAATTTTTGCCATTTTCTTTTGGACACTGGTCATAGTTGCTGCCTCAAATTCAGTAAATTTAACAGACGGGCTTGACGGGCTAGCTACTGTGCCATCTATATTTTCGCTTCTAACACTTGGCGTTTTTGCTTATATCTGCGGACACGCTGTCTTTAGCTCATATTTGCTCTTGCCAAAGATCATAGGCGTTGGCGAAAGTGTTGTTGTCTCTTCAGCCCTAATTGGCTCATTGATGGGCTTTTTATGGTTTAACTGCCATCCAGCTGAAGTCTTTATGGGCGATAGCGGTAGCCTAAGCGTTGGCGCATATATCGGTTTTATGGGCGTTGCGACAAAAAATGAAATTTTACTCATTATCATCGGCCTTATATTTGTGGTTGAGACCCTAAGCGTCATCTTGCAAGTGGGTAGCTTTAAAATTTTTAAACGCAGAATTTTCCTCATGGCGCCTATACATCACCATTTTGAGATAAAAGGCTGGGCGGAAAATAAGATCATCGTTCGCTTTTGGATCATCGCACTTTTAGCAAATCTAATAGCACTAACCGCACTAAAGATCAGATAAGGAAAGTCATGAGAAAATCGCTATTTGGCTACGGTGGCACGATAAAGGCTATCGCGAAGAATTTCACAAAAGACGGCCTTTGGGATATCTATGATGATAAATTTAGTGAAATTTCAAAAGATGAGTTTGGCAATGCTCTTTTGCCAGTTAGCGAATTTGATCCAGCAAAAAGCAGCCTAGAGATACCAAGTCCAGGCATCCCGCCTCATCACGAGCTTATTAAAAAAGCTAAGAATTTAGTTAGCGAGTATGACTATTTTTATGAAATTTATAAAGAAAATCTGCCATTTAATATCTGGATAAGCGGCACAAACGGCAAGACTACAACCACAAAGATGACGCAGCACCTACTAGAGAGCAAGGGCTCGGTAATGGGCGGTAACGTCGGCATCGCACTAGCAAATTTAGACTCAAACGCTAAAATTTGGATACTTGAGACTAGCTCATTTACACTTCACTACACAAATCACGCCACACCGGGCATCTACGTGCTTTTACCGATCACTCCAGATCATCTAAGCTGGCATGGCGATATGAGCGAATACGAAAAGGCTAAGCTAAAGCCGCTTGCTAGCATGAGTGAAAGTAGCGTGGTGATCGTGCCTGAAATTTACGCCAATACGCCAACAAAGGCAAAAGTGATCGCTTATAAAGACGAGAGCGATCTGGCTAAATTTTGCGGCGTAAACGTAGATGATATAAATTTCAAAACGCCATTTTTGCTTGATGCACTGCTAGCACTTGCGGTAGAGAAAATTTTATTTGACCGCTGCGATGTCGCGCTTTTAAATACCTTCGTCATCGAGGCAAACAAGCTTGAAGAATTTAGCGATAAAAATGGCAGAATATGGGTCAATGACACAAAAGCGACTAACATAGACGCGAGCATACAGGCCGTAAAGCGCTACAAAGATCATTTCATACATCTAATACTTGGTGGCGATGATAAGGGTGTTGATATGACGCCACTTTTTGAAGGCTTAAAGAGTTTAAGAGTAAAAATTTACGCCATCGGCTCAAATAGTGACAAACTTATGAAATTAGCGACTAAATTTGGCATACCAGCTTTGAAATGCGACTTTTTGCAAAATGCCGTCAATGAGATAAATAAAGAGCTAAAGACTAGCGAGATAGCACTTCTAAGCCCGGCAGCTGCGAGCCTTGATCAGTTTAAGAGCTATGCCGAGCGAGGCGATAAATTTAAAGAGTTTATAAAGGCGCTTTAAATTTACAAGCTCTTTTAAATAGCCTTGTCAAAAATAAAAACATGCAAATTTATGTTTTTGATATAAATTTTTACTATAAAGTTTTATTGTTGAATACTTTTTAAGTTTGTGCTAATATTTAGCAAAAATTTCCAAGGAAGTTTAATGCCTCTAACGCCCAGAAATGATGTAAATTTTAAAAGAAATTTAATAGATATCATAAAATTTTCATATGACAATGACATAAGCAGACCATTTATATCTAACAACAAACTACTTATTGGATATGGCTTTAGCCTAAAAGATGATATAGAACTTATTTGTGCTCAAATTTATAAAAACAACAAAGACAAAGTCATAAAAGATATCAAGCAAACTATTGCTAACACCACAAGTAAGACTACCATAGAAAAGATAGATACAGATGAACTTTTTAAAAAGATAAATGATGCCGCAAAAGAGGCTTATGCAAAGTCTGGAGGTGCCGATACTTTACCTGAGTTTGAATTTAGCTCAGAAGATCAGTTAAATGCTATCTTGGAGCAAAAGCTTACGCCACTAATCCAAGAGATAAATCAAAAATTAAACAACTCTCCGCTTAAAAATTTACAAGCCGTTTCGCTCACTTCAGATACACAAAACAGCCAAATTTCAAGAGAGCATGTCGCGCTTTTAGCACTTCTTTATATCAGCAAGAAAAGTAATATTGATCCATCCCTAGCAAGCTACATCAAAAGCAAAAATCGTTTTAAGGCCTGGTTTTGGCTAGCATATGAGAGCTTTAGTGATGAAGTAAGCAATAAAATATCTCTTTTACGAGAAAAAATTTCAAATCAGTTTGGGCTTTATGAGAGTGATGAACAAAATATTAATTTTGCCGAGTGTATAGATATTTTTAGCCATTTAAATATATCCAAAGCAAAATATAAATCAAAAAATCAAAACAATAAAGAGATCATCCAAAACGTCACTCATTTAGAATTTATGAAGCTTCAAGAAAATGGATCGAATTTAAACACATCAGATGTATCAAAGTGCGAGGCTTTATTTCAGCCATTTGTTACAAAGATAAATTCTTTATTAAGCACTCAAAGTACAAAGACTTTTAACCTTGAAAATATATACTGCGTAAATTTAGTCAGCTCAAATGCCTCAAACACTTCAAGAATAAATAAGCTCTTAAGACAAAAAGAGGAGGAATTTTACAAACAAGAAAATATACTCTTGCTATGTCCAAGGAAGATGACAACTCCTATTAGAGTCTTTCAACCTAAAAAGAGTGAATTTACTGTCGTGCTAGCTAGTCAGACTCCATTTGATTGCAGTGAGCTAAACCCAAAAGAGCTAAATTCTAGTAGGCCAAACTATGGCAAGGTGAATTTATGTGAGCTAATACTTACTGACTTTAAATTTGACTCTTATGAAGATAGTAAAAATGAAGAGATAAAATTTAAAAATACAAAGAGCAAAGATACAGTAATACTCTATCAAGAAAACAAAAATGAAGAGGATAAGATAAATGGTGCTACCTTTACTAGCATAAAGCAAAATAGTGATGATATAGAGTATAAGCTAGAAGATGGCGTTATAAGTATGAAGTACTTTGAAGACCAAACGTCTAAAAACAAACACCTAAATTTCTCTTTATTAAATTTCGCCAAAGAGAATAACTTTACCCTAAGAGATGATAAAGACTCAGCTATGTTTGATATAAAGCTTCGTCTAGCTCATGGCAACAATGTAGTGCCTACATCAGCATCAAGTTCAGGTCTTACTCTTACAATAAATAATCTCATCATTGAAAACGAAGATGGTAAGGCAAGTGAAGATATAGATAAGATATATCTTCATCACTGCTTTGATAAAAGTATATACGAGAGTATATCTTTAGTAAAAAATGAAGACTCAGATATCAAAAACTCATATACAGCTACATTTAATATCCCAATAGATAAAGAGAATAAAGGAGATACTAAATTTATACTTTATTCAAGTGATCTAAGTAAAGTTTATAGCACTAAAGATATTCATGCTCACACTGATACAGCTGTAATATCTTTAGGATATCAGGACAAGAGTAGCTCTAACTTTTGCTATAGCAATAAGGTCTCGTTAAGAGATATAACAGATCATATAACAAATGTAATCTCTGATAGTGAGTATCCATTTAAGACAAATGAGCCAATATGTTTAAAGGCTATATATAAACAAGAAAAAGGTAGTAAGAGATATAAAGAGATACTTTGGGGATATAAGGTAATAAAAAGTAAAGAGTATGATGAGCTATCCAAATCAAATCCAAAAGATGTAGTAGCCTTAAAAGATCAAAAAGGTAAAGAGATAACATTTAAAATTTCAGATGTTATACAAAAAGATGATCTAGATAAGCTAAAGCAAGGTGGTCATACTATAGTATTTTTTGCATATCTTGAAGATGATAAGGATAAATTTAAGTTTTATACAAGATATGGCAAAAATCATATGAGAATAGATATAAAGATACCTTTATATATTAAACTTAAAGATGATAAGCTAGTTATATATGAGTTTGAGCATGCTATAAAAGAGAAGGCATTTGATGCTAAATTAAAGCTTAGTGATGATAAAGACGATGCTTTAATAAAAAATGATAATTACTTATATATAAATAAAAATATCTCTTCAAATGAGATAAATATATATGAAGATGATAAGCTAAGCAAAGAGCTAAAAAGTGATGAGAAGACAAATAAGAGCTATCAAATTTATGCAAAAAAAGAGAGCTCTAATAATCAGTCTAATGCAGATAAAGATGATAAGCTTGGTATAAATTTATTAAATAAAGAGAATATGGATAAATTTATTAACTCTTTTAATGAATCAAAGAGTTTAACTAGAGTAGATAGTGGTATATGGGAAGATGGGGATGAGGAGATAAATGTTTTAATTGAGATTAAAGACTATCCTTTTACGCTAAGTATGCTAAAGCAGGTATTTACCAACATAAAAACAAATCAAGAATATATCTTACAAGAGATGGTGGATGAGCTAAATAGAAGAGATGATGATGGAATTCAAATGTATGTAAAATATAAGCTTGATACTAGAAATAGATTAGAACATTTTTTTGGGCAATGCTTTGTAGAGGCAAAGACAACAAAAGGTGATTTTACTTTAGAAGAAGAGTTAGAAAAATTTACAGAGAATAATATAATTAGCCATAGAGGCAAAGCCAGATTAGAAGAAGCCAAAAAACTATATCCGCAATATTACGATAAGACAAATCCTTCAAAATGGGCCAAATTTGTTGGTAATGCTATGTACTCTGATCGTGGAAAGGGTTATTTGGGCAATGATGGTGGCGATGATGGATTTAATTTTAGAGGTAGAGGAATTAAGCAACTTACTGGAAAATTTAACTATAAAGATTTCAACAAATATGCGCATAATAATTATTGGCTGGATGAAGAAGTAAATTTTGTAAATTCACCAGATTTATTGATTTTAGATGGAAAATATGCTCTAGTATCTGCTGCTTATTTTTGGACCATAGAAAGACCAAAACCTAAAAAATATCGTCTTTATGAAATAGCCGATGAAAGCAAAGCAGATTCGGACAATAGTGATATAGTAGAGCGCATAACTACTGTTATAAATCCACAAAAACTTGGGCTAGAGCATAGGAAAGAGGCGTATAAACGTATCAGAGATGCAAATATATTTAAGATGTTTCAGTAAGGATGTAGGATGAAATTTAAAATTATATTGCTAGCCCTAATTGCTAGTTTAAATTTAAGCGCTTTTGAACCTTTAAGCCCTGAAAATGCTATCAATAAATTTAGTAATGATTTTTACCAACTAAATGATTATGATTCAAGCCCTTGGAGGGATTACGGCACAAAGAGCAAACCAAGCTTTGCCTGCTATGACACCAAAGGCAAATATAAATTTAAAAAATACTCTCTAGAAGACTTTATATGCCAGTCAGACTATAATTCTTTTAGAGATAACTATTTTAGCGATCTTTATAATCTCATCATACAAGAAAATCCTAAGTTAAAAGATAAAGCTCAAAAGATAGCTAGAGAAAGGATAAAAGATAGTAAAAAAGAGTGCATTAGATACTCAAAAAAAGAGTATGACTATAGCTTTATCGCAAAGTCAGCATTTTTTGTATCTGAAAGTATCTATTGCGTAAAGAATTTCTATAGAGAGTATACTGCTAAGCTAGCTTTAATGCTTTATGAAAACGATAAAAAGCTATTTGAGAGAATTTACGACGAAGATTACGAGAAATTTAAAGAGGTTTTTGAAGATACCTTAAAATATGTACCGATAGAAAATGGTAGTGCATCAAGAGACGTAAAAAGAACTGAAAAAAATAACAAATTTTTACAAAAATACAAAATTTACCACTATGATGCCGATTATCCACAGATAGATGACCTGCTCTATATCATACTTATTCAATACTCCCTAATAGATAAAAATGGTCATTTGATTTTGCCTAAGAATAAAAAAGAGGAGTAGTGTGTCTACTTCTTGTAAAGAAAAGATATTTAAAACCAATCTAAGACATGATGATGTCTTGATAAATAAAAATATAGATCAAGCGTAGGATGTAAATATATATGAAGATGAGAAGCTAAGCAAAAAAATATGTATAAATTTATTAGCTCTTTTAATAAATCAAAGAGTTTAACTAGAGTAGATAAAGGATGTATCTTATAAACATCACACGCAACCAAA